>JBDTGB010000061.1:0-2127 GCA_039937635.1 Burkholderiaceae bacterium
ACTGAGACACTTCGTGAAACCAGGTTTTTTCTTCGTACGACTCAAACTGCCGGATGGAGTTGACGCGCATTCCGCGATGGGCCAACCATTGAGTACGAAAAGATCGACGGGCCACCCGTCTCAAACTTTTCTCCCTCAATGGTTGGCCCACCACGGAACGGGTTGCAGATTGCCGAGAGTGTTTGCGCTGGCGCCCGTGTTCTAAGATGGCCTGTTTTGAGTTACGCCTGTTCTTTCAGAAGCTTGGCGGCGGCGACGGCGAAGTAGGTTAGTATGCCGTCACCTCCCGCGCGCTTGAACGCGATCAGGGACTCCATCATCACCTTGTCGTGATCCAGCCACCCATTGGCAGCGGCGGCTTTGATCATCGCATATTCGCCACTGACCTGATAGACGAACGTCGGCATTCCGAAAGCGTCTTTCACATCGCGCAAAATATCCAGATAAGGCATGCCCGGCTTCACCATCACCATATCCGCGCCCTCGCGTATGTCCAGCGCGACTTCGCGCAGCGCTTCGTTGCGGTTGGCTGGATCCATTTGATAACTGAACTTGTCGGACTTGCCCAGATTCTTGGCCGACCCCACCGCATCGCGGAAGGGGCCGTAGAACGCGCTGGCGTATTTGGCTGAATACGCCATGATGCGGGTGTAAATGTGCTTATGGGTTTCAAGGGCGCCGCGTATGGCGCCGATGCGGCCATCCATCATGTCGCTGGGCGCCACAATATCAACGCCAGCTTCGGCCTGTGTAAGCGCTTGGCGTGTCAGGATTTCGACTGTCGGCTCGTTCAGCACATAGCCGTTTTCGTCGATAACGCCGTCTTGTCCGTGGCTGGTGTAAGGATCCAGTGCCACGTCGGTCAACACCCCTAGGTCAGGGAAGTGCCTTTTCAACGAGGCCACCACGCGTGGAATGAGTCCGTTCGGGTTGGTGGCCTCGATTCCGTCCGGTGTTTTAAGGCTGGGGTCAATAACGGGGAACAGGGCCATGACGGGGATGCCCAGCGCGACACACTCCTCGGCGGCTTTCAGCAATGTGTCGGGCGAATAGCGCACGACGCCGGGCAAGGACGCCACCGGCTCCAGTATTGACTGGCCCTCTTTGACGAAAACCGGGTAAATCAGGTCGTTGGCGGTCAGGACGTTCTCGCGCACCAGACGGCGTGAAAAGTCGTTGCGGCGATTGCGGCGGGGGCGCGCCGCCGGGAAATCCGGGGAAAGAATAAATGAGGTCATGGAACTACCTTCGGAGAAATCCAGTTTTCAATATGGAGGGTTGCTTCTTCCAGTCCGATGCGCTGTGTGGCGGAAAAAGGGATCGCGTTCAGTGCGCCGATGTCGGCAAGTTCTTTCTTGACCGCGAAAACGGCGTTAACCCGTTGCCCATAGGGTAGTTTGTCGGCTTTGGTCAAGAGCGCCAGAACGGGAATGGGCGTGGGCGCGATCCAGTCCGCCAGGCGCCGGTCAAGCTCGGTGACCCCGCGGCGGATGTCTATAAGTAAAACGATGCCGGCCAGCGAGGAGCGTTCGCGCAGATAGCCGCCGAGGATGTCGGCCCAGTCTTCGCGAGACTGTCTGGCGACCGATGCGTAGCCGTAGCCGGGCAGGTCGACTAAAAAGCCCAAAGAGGCATTGGGATCGATGGGGTCGGGGATGCCAAACAGATTGATCAAGCGAGTGCGACCAGGCGTTTTGCTGGAGAAGGCCAGGCGCCGTTGGTTGGTCAGAACGTTAATCGCCGAGGATTTACCGGAGTTGGAGCGACCAACGAAGCAGACTTCAGCGGTTGTTGGAGGTGGAAGTTGGTCTAGCCGGGCCGCCGAAACGGTGAATGAAGCGCGATGCAAAATGGACACGGTTGGCCTGAATAAATGTAATTTATTCGCTATTGTATAATCGTGGGCTTGAAACTGTTGCGTCATTGTCACCGTGCAGCCTGCGGGCGCGATAATATTATTTCGGGGCGTTGTTGGCGCCCGGATCGAACTGCGATCATCGAGGTTTTCATGAAACGTGTGTTTTCCAAAGCGTTGCTTGCCGGCGGTTTGTTGCTGGCGTCTTGCGCGGCGTCAGTCAGCTATGCGGCCGATACCGCTGTGCCTAAACCCGATGCGGCCAAGGGTGA
>JBDTGB010000062.1:0-3812 GCA_039937635.1 Burkholderiaceae bacterium
GGAGCGCGAACACCTGGAAAATAGCCGCGACCTGATCTTCAAAAACACCTACAAAGATATCGAAACCATCCTGAAACAAGGCACTGAAAATGGCACGCGTTTTGAATTCGAGTGCTACGACATTAGCCACTTATATAACCTGGCCTATTTCATGAATCGCGGCCTGGTGCAAGGCCCGGCCTTCGTTCAATCCGTCTTCGGGATACTGGGCGGCATCGGACCCGACCCGGAAGACCTGATGCACATGCGCCGCACGGCCGATCGGCTATTCGGCGATAACTATCAGTGGTCCATTCTGGGAGCTGGCCGCAATCAAATCACCCTTGCCACAATGGGAGCTGCCATGGGCTCAAACGTTCGCGTGGGTCTGGAGGATTCCTTATGGATAGCGCCAGGGAAAATGGCCTCTTCCAATGCCGAACAAGTCAGCCGTATTCGCATTATTCTTGAAGCGCTGAATCTGGAAGTCGCAACGCCCGACGAGGCGCGTGCGATCTTGCATCTGAAAGGCGCCGACAAGGTTAACTTCTGACAAAGGATATCCATGTTCGATTTGTCCGGTCAAACCGCGCTCATTACCGGTTCATCGCGCGGAATTGGGTACGCGGCGGCTCAGGCGCTAGGCAAACAAGGCGCGGCCGTCGCCATTAACGGCCGGGATCCCGCAACGCTCGAACAGGCTGCCGCCAAATTACGCGGCCAGGGCATCCGTGTGCACACGCTGCCCTTCGATATATCAAACATCGATCAAGCGACCAACGCCGTCGACGAGCTATTGAAAAGCGCCGGTAAAATTGATATCTTTTTCGCCAATGCCGGCATCCAGCACCGTGAACCGCTACTTTCATTTCCGCTGGCGGAATTCGAACGCGTGGTCTTTGCAAACCTGACCTCGCAATGGGCGCTGGGGCGGCACATTGCCGCAGGCATGGTCAGCCAGGGTTACGGCCGCATTATTTTCACCGGTTCGGTCACGGCGTTATTGGGCAGGCAGGAAGTCACCGCCTACACCGCCGCCAAATCCGCCATGCATGGACTGGTCAGACAGTGGGCGGCCGAGCTATCGCAATCCGGCATTACCGTCAACGCCATCGCGCCGGGCTACATCAAGACGGATCTTACTAAAAACCTTTGGGACGATGCGAAATTCACTTCCTGGCTGGAAGACAGGGTGCCGCAAAAAAAGTGGGGAGAACCCGATGACCTGGCTTCCGCCCTGGTATTTTTGGCCGCCCGCGAGTCCGGATTCGTTACGGGTCAGATCTTGGTCGTGGACGGCGGCATGTCGTCGACCATGTAGTCTATGTCTTCGTCGTCGGCTGCCCAAACTGGCGCACCATTATGACGATAAGGCTTAGCGTGGCCAGATAGCCCGCAATCTGGATGCCAGCCGGTCTGGCCGTGTATCCCACCAAAGTATGAAGCATCTTGCCGACAAGGCCGGTGTCGGATAAAACCCGCGACGTATCCCAAACCATGTCTCCCCACGCCGGGAGCAAATTCGCGTCGACAAGAAAACCAATACCCTGGCTCGCCATTCCGGCCGCCAATAGGATAATCAGCCCATTGGTAACGGTGAAAAGGCGGCGGGACGATATCCGCAACAACCCGTAATACATGGCCGCGCCCAAACCAACGCCGCCCAGAACCCCAAGCAAGCCGCCCAGAACCATTTGACCCGTCTGCCCCGGCTCGCCCGCGGCGATCCCGTAAAGAAACAACACCGCCTCGGAGCCCTCTCGTAGAACCGCCACGCTAACCACGATAGCCAGCCCGACGGGCTTGGAACCAGCCGTCACGGCTTGGCCGACGGCCCCCAAATGCCGCGCCATCTCACGACCATGCCGCCCCATCCAGACACTATGCCACGCCAGCATAACAACAGCAATGAACATCACCGAGGCATTGAATACCTCTTGACCCATTCCCGACGCCCATGAGGCAATAGCGCTGGCGAACCCGGCAACCAGGCAAGCTCCCAGAATGCCGCCGGCCACGCCGCCCCCCACCCACAAGCCGCGCCCCGGCACTGTTTTGGTTGCAGCCAGAACAATCGAAACAACTAGCGCGGCTTCGAGGATTTCGCGAAAAACAATCAGTGCGGTTGACAGCATTACATTCTCGACTGGGTTATTTGACTGTCAAGCGGGTTTTGGACTGCGCCTCGTGGTATTCGTCGTGAAATTCATAGACGCCCGCCTTCAATGGCCCGATGAAAAAAGAAACCTCTTTGCCGCCGGCAACGACCTTGCCGCCCTTAAAATCGTCGCTAATGAATTCAGCCGTTTCTTTATCCAGGTTTTTAAGAGAGATTTTGACCTTGGTAGCCGCGGGAATAGTTAGCTCGGGCGGAGAAAACTTGTGATCTTTCAGCGTCAGCGCATAAGAGGTGTCTGCGGCAAACGCCTGATTTCCAATGGGTAGCACAAACAACGCCGCCGCCAATATGGCGGCGTATTTAAGACTGTTAATCATCGGCTGAATTCCTTTAATCTAGTTGGGTGAATACCGAAATAAATACCGGCACGGTGTAGGTTGTGAATGATAATAAAATACATTCGCATTACCTGTCAACAAACATTTTGGTATCGTCAACCACCGCACTCAATCACAAGGCCTTGACGCATTGTTATCGGCGATCCTCCGCCTGGGAGCGGCGCATGATGAAAGTGCAGTCAGCGGGAACAGTCATTTGGGCGTTTCAGCGCGAAATAGCGCCAGGGCCAAAACACCCGCGACTGCCGCGCACGCTCCGAACACCCCAAGGTCGGTTGCAATCCCAAGCGGCAACATTGCTCCGAAAATCAGACTGCCGACACCGAAGCCGACGAATAGGACAAACGCCATCAGCCCCACCGCTTGTCCGCGCTGCGGCCCCAAGTCCGTCACAATGCACGCCAGCAACGGTTGGGTCAAGTCATAACCCGGGGAAAGCAAAGTCACGAACACTGGCGCAATCATGTACGCCTAAAAAAACAAAGAAGGTGGTTGCGGCAAGCAACCAGAGCAATTGCTCGCGGCGCTTCGCACTGGGCGCCTTATCAATGAGTGCCACAGGGGTTTCGTTCATTTGCATGATTACAATATAAACCTTGAAAGCGCGCGGCACACAATCCTGCGCTTAACAACAAGGTCCAAGAAGTCATGATTTCGAATTCCGAATCAGCCGCACCATTGTTCCCGCCGCTCATAGGCATTGCGCCCCTGATCCGCCGCGCGTTCATCAACGAAGACATGGCGTCATTAGCCAAGGAACTATTGGAACGCGCCCAACAGAATCCGCTTGACGCGAACGCCTATCTGGATCTCTCGATCGTCCTGCTGCTTACTGGACATCCGGGAAACGCGCTGGCCGTTCAAGCCGAAGCCATCGCAATCAGCTCACACTACTCTTTGCCTTCCAAACAGGCTAAAACTGGCTTGCGCCTGCTGGTTCTGAAGGGGCCGGGCGACCTTATGGCCAATACGCCCGTCGAATTTCTGGTGGAAGACTCGGATGTATCGATGGAACTGGTCTATCTGACGGAAAAGGCCGAACTGCCCAAAAACCTGCCCGATCACGACGTCATGATGGTGGCCATCGGCGAGTCCGACACCAACCAGCCGCTACTGGAACGCGCCGCGCGCTACCTAAACGATTGGCCGCGTCCAATCATCAATCGCCCTGAATACATCGCCAGGCTTTCCCGCGATGGCGTCTACACAGCGCTGCGTGGCTTGCCTGGCATTGAAATGCCCGCATCCGTGCGTGTCGGCAGATCGGTTCTAGAATCGCTTAAAGAAGGCAAGACGGCAGTCACATCCATCTTGCC
>JBDTGB010000063.1:0-5075 GCA_039937635.1 Burkholderiaceae bacterium
TGGTAGACCTGCGAACCAATGATTTCCGACAGAGTAACCATCTGGCGCCGGGGATTGGGCAATTCCAGCCCCATTAAATTCTTGCCGGGAATCGTTTCCACCACGCGCACACTAACCAAGCTTAACGCGCGCGCCAGATCTTTCGCCAAATTGACAACCTGGCTTCCCTTGACGCCGACAGCCGGTTCAATTTCGTAGCGTGTGATGACCGGTCCGGCCTGAGCCGCCACCACCACGACATTGACGCCAAAATCGGAAAGCTTTTTCTCGATCAGGCGCGAAGTGAACTCGATTGTTTCGGGCGCGACTGTTTCAGGGTTTTCAGTCGGCATGTCCAGCAGACCGATTGCCGGCAAATCGCCCGATCCGCCGCGATCGATCAGCGCGGTGAACAACACTTTCTGTTTTTCTTGTTCGGCCCGGACGGATCTTTTCACAGACGTAACGGCGGGCTCGATGCGAACCGGTTGTTCGTGCACAAACTGCTCTTGCTTGGCCACAACGATCTCATTGCGCTCCGCGCTTTTGACTTCGCCCACTTTGCGATCATCGTGAGCAGCCTTGAACTCAAACACGCGACGCACCGACTGCTCGATGAACAATCCGACTCTCTCGGAAAGATGCAGCCAGGAAAAACCGAAAAACAGGCTAGCCCCAATGGCAACGAAGGCCAATAGCACGATCGTGCAACCGGTCACGCCCAAAGACATGGACATCAGCTGGGCCAGCAGCTTGCCCAATTCGCCACCCGCACCGCCAGGCAGTTGCTGACCAAATTGCTTCAGTCGAAGGGCCTCGGTGCCCATCGTGCCGACAAAAAGCAGAAAAAAACCAATGCCGACTTCCCAATGCACGCGCGGCAAGGATTCAACTTTGCGGCTGGATGTCAGCACGTTCGCCAGGCGATAAAACCCCACCGCCACGCGCTGCGCCAGCAACACAACCCAAAGCCAGGCCGAATAGCCAAACAGAAACAACAATAAGTCGGAAATGTACGCGCCGAAGGTGCCGCCCTGATTGACCGTCGCGGCGGCATGCACCGAATGCGACCATGCGGGATCGGAAGCCGTCCAAGTGGCCAGGACCAGGGCCAGCCACAATGCCACCACGGCAAACAACATCCAGCGCGCTTCTCGGAGCAGGCCCGACAGACGAGACTGCAAAACAGAAGGTCCATTGCGCACGTTGCGCGAAGAGCGGGGAGAGGTTACAGGTAATCTAGCCATGGACTCATTATAATTGCCAGATTGCTTTTTTTCGGATTTTCTCTAATGACGACTCCCAAACACGCCAAAGTTTTGATTTTAGGCTCTGGTCCGGCAGGTTACAGCGCCGCCGTCTATGCGGCGCGCGCCAATTTGTCTCCTGTCCTGATCACAGGCCTGGCACAGGGCGGCCAGCTTATGACCACCACCGACGTCGATAACTGGCCCGCCGATGTGCAGGGAGTGCAAGGGCCGGCCCTGATGCAGCGCTTTCAAGCGCATGCCGAACGGTTCAATACCGAAATAGTATTTGATGAAATCGCCTCTGTCGACCTTTCAAAACGCCCCTTCACTCTCACCGGAGACGCTGGCGCGCTCTACACCTGCGACGCCCTGATTATCTGCACCGGAGCCTCGGCCCAGTATCTGGGGCTGCCTTCCGAGCAAGAATTCATGGGACGCGGTGTGTCGGGCTGCGCGACGTGCGATGGTTTTTTCTACAAAAATCAGGACGTCGTCGTGGTCGGCGGGGGCAACACCGCCGTTGAGGAAGCGCTGTATTTATCCAATATTTGCCGCACTGTCACGCTGGTGCACCGGCGCGACAAATTCCGGGCTGAAGCCATCCTTACCGACAAGCTCATGGACAAAGTTGCCAACGGCAACATGAGGCTGAAATTATTCCACGAGCTGGACGAAGTCATCGGCGATGAATCGGGCGTCGTCGCGGCAAGATTGCGCAACAATCAAACCCACGCCACCGAAGAACTGCCCGTGACGGGCGTATTCATTGCGATCGGGCACCTGCCCAACACGGGGCTCTTTAAAGACCAGATCAAAATGAAAGACGGTTACATCGTTACGAAAAGCGGCCTTGAAGGCATGGCCACCATGACTTCGACGCCAGGCGTCTTTGCAGCGGGCGACGTGCAAGATCATGTCTATCGGCAAGCGGTCACCAGCGCGGGAACAGGCTGTATGGCCGCGCTGGACGCACAACGGTGGCTGGAGAATGCGGGCAGATAAAAAGGGGCTGTCCGAGCTTAAACGTCTGCAAAAGGAAGCGGCGGCTTCCGAAGCGGCGCGATCCAAAGCCGCAGCGCCTGAAATAGCACTATCTAAAACGACATCGTCTAAAACAACGTCGCGCAATACGCGCGCGCAAGGGCAAAAGTCGCCTGAAGGCCATGGAGTCGTGGCCCCCGGCGATATTTCCCTGTTTCGACGAGCTGTCAAAACCGCCAAGCCCATCAAAGAGTCGCATCATGCCTTGCTGCCGACCCTCCCTGCTGCGCCGGCGCCCATCCTGCGCCAACGACGAGAATCGGCAACAGGCAAAGAACCGGCCGCGCTACCCACGATCGCTGACCGCCATGGCGCCGTCCGACTAAACAGAGACGAAACGCGTTTCGTCAAGGCGGGCTGCGGCCCAGACCTGATCAAAGGTTTAAAACGAGGCAAATGGCCTATTGGCGCCAGCCTGGATTTGCATGGCGCCACGCTGGACCAAGCGCGCACACGCCTGGATGAATTTCTCGAATCTTGCATCACGCACCAGATCAAGTGCGTGCGCGTCGTTCATGGGAAGGGCTACGGATCGAAAGATGGCGCTTCCGTGCTTAAACAAAATGTCAGACGTTGGCTAACCCAGATCTCGGCCGTGCTGGCTTACGTTGAGTGCGCCAACCAGGATGGTGGCGCGGGCGCTGTGCAAATCCTGCTGCGCATCGAACACTGACGTCGATTCCATCGCGCAAGACCTGTGACAAAACGCGCCGGCAACAGCCAGACATGACAAAGGCCGACAATTGTGTCATCGGCCTTTGTATTTTTGTATTTTTTATGGGTCCGGCTGGTTTTTATGTTCCGATAAATCGGCTTGCCCATGCAGGGCTTTGTCTCCTCACCTGCATGCAAGTATTGTGCACTAACTTTGTTCGCATCACACTTAGGGTATGCACTTAGTCAATCATTACAAAATGCCTACAACGAATTTGACACTATGAATTCACCGCCGTGAATTTGACAACCGCGGAAACGCGGAAGAATATGGTGCGGGAACGGGAGATGGAAAGTGGGCGAAAGAAGTGAATCGGAAATAACAACAGTGGCGCGCGCCAAAGAGGAACGCACCGAACATCAAAGATCGGCCGAGACATCTCTTAAAATGCTGACCCGATACAACGCGTGGTCCGACGACCTTATTTTTTCAGCGTTAACGGCGCTACCCGAGGGGGAAGCGACCAAAGAACGGCCAACGCGTTTCAAAACGATGGTCAACACCCTGAATCATATTTACGTTATCGAAAACATTTTCCAGGCGCACCTTCAAGGACGTCCTCATCACTACACGGCGCGAAATACTCCCACACACCCGCCGTTGGGGGATCTGTGGAGTTTGGTGAAAACCATCGACCAATGGTATGTCGATTATGTTGCAGCGCTACCCGCCGAACAGTTTGACGAACGCGTCCGCTTTGAATTCGTCGGGGGCGGCGATGGCGCCATGTCGCGCCGCGAAATAATCTTTCACATCGTGAACCATGGAACGTACCACCGAGGCATGGTCAACGACGTGATGTACCAGGTCCCCGCGAAGCCGCCGGTAATAGACCTGACTGTCTTCCTGCGCGACGTGGCGCAGCCGTAAGATCGGCGCGCGAATCGTCGACCGCTATTGGCTATTGACGCAGATGTTTCAACGCTTCGGGGTTCACAACCGCCGTCATATCGCCTGCCGCGAAATGCAAAATGTTGTCAAACGCCGTCTGGTAGTATTGCTCATAGCTGTTGAGCTCAACAAAGCCGATATGCGGCGTGCATAGCGCGTTCGGAAGGGCCACAAGAGGATGCTTCGCATTCAGAACTGGCTCGTCTTCGTACACGTCGACAGCCGCAAACCCCGGAGTGCCCTTCCGCAGCGCTTGCTCCAATGCGTTTGCCTGTATCAGTTCGGCGCGGCTGGTGTTCACGATAAGAGCCGTTTTTTTCATGAGCGCCAGATCGTCGCCCGTAACAAGCTCGCGCGTTTCCGGTTTCAAGCGAATATGCAAACTGACGATGTCGCTATTGGCAAAAAAAGCCTTTCGCGAGGGCGCGACCTCGACGCCATCGGCGCTTGCCCGAGCGGCCGAACCCTCCCGACCCCAGACCCAGACATCCATGCCAAACACTTTACCGTAGGAGGCCACCTGCCGCCCGATGCGCCCATAGCCCCATATGCCCAGCCGCTGTCCTTTCAATTGGTGGCCAACAAACCCTTGCCACAAACCATCGCGCAACCGATTCACTTCAGCGACCAGATGACGGCGGCTGGCTAGCATCAACGCCCAGGTCAGCTCGGCGGTCGTCGATCCGTCACCCTTTCCATCCATGACGACAATGCCGCGTTCGCTGCATGCCGGCAAATCGACATGAGCGCCGATAGCTCCCGTTTGGCTTAACACGCGCAACTTAGGCAAGCGATCCAGCAAATCCTTCTTGATCACCGTGCGCTGACGCATCAGGACAACCGCATCCGCATCGGCCAAGCGCCCCGCCAACGCATCAACCCCCTTGACTGTATCGTTAAAAATTCGAACTTTATGCTGCACAACGCTTGGAAAACAATTCAAATGGCGAACACAGTCCTGATAGTCGTCCAGTATAGTGATGTTCATGATGGCGTTTTTTGTCCCATTATTGATTTAATAAATAACCTGCTCCAGTTCCTTCCTGCACGTTTATGATACTGCCGCGCTCCGCAAACGAAAAAGGAGGCCCGCAAGCCTTACAGCGTGCGAGCCTCAGAGCTACCGTGCACTACAACAGGTCCGCTTACATATTTCCGATCATGACCTGGCCAAAGCCCGAGCAGGACACCTGCGTGGC
>JBDTGB010000064.1:0-4557 GCA_039937635.1 Burkholderiaceae bacterium
CGCGGGTTTGATCAGCTCAATAAAATTGCATAGCCCCGACTTCCTGACCAGCCAGGCATGGCTGACTTTTGGCCGTTTGCGCACGCTCCATTTAAATTCTGTTGCGTATGGCTGGGCGCCAATGTCGGCGTTTGGCGTCGCCATGTTCGTTATTCCTCGGGTATTGAAGACGCCGCTTATGGGCGCGCGTTTTGCTCTCTTGGGTTGTGTGCTTTGGAATGCGGGGCTTATCGCGGGTCTGGGTAGTATCGCTGTCGGCATTACCGATGGCCTGGAATGGCTTGAGGTCCCTTGGCAGGTGTCCATTCTGATTGCGGCTGGCGGCGCTTTAATCGGATTGCCGTTGGTATTTACGCTGCAGAATCGCCGTGTTCAGCATCTTTACGTTTCAGTCTGGTATATGGGCGCGGCGTTGTTCTGGTTCCCTGTGCTGTATTTTGTCGCCAAGTTTCCGGGTATCCATTTCGGTGTTGAGCAGGCCACCATGAATTGGTGGTTCGGCCATAGCGTGCTGGGGCTGTTCTACACGCCGATTGCCTTGGCATCGATTTATTACTTCCTGCCCAAAATCATTGGCCGTCCCATTCAGTCCTACAACTTGTCGCTGTTGGGCTTTTGGGCGCTGGCGTTTTTCTATGGACAGATCGGCGGCCACCATTTAATTGGCGGCCCTGTGCCCACCTGGATGGTGACCCTGTCGATTGTGCAAAGCATAATGATGATTGTGCCGGTGCTGGCCTTCTCGGTGAATCAGCATTTGACCATGCGTGGTCATTTCAAGACGCTGATTTATTCCCCGACCTTGCGTTTCATTGTGCTGGGCGGAATGATGTACACCCTAAGCTCGTTCCAAGGGTCGCTCGAAGCATTGCGCAGCCTTAATACCATTGTGCACTTCACCCACTTCACTGTGGCGCACGCCCATCTGGGTTTGTATGGGTTTTTCTCGATGGTCATGTTCGGCAGCATCTACTTTGCGATGCCGCGCGTAATGAATTGGGAATGGCCTTATCCGAAGTTGATCGCAGCTCACTTCTGGCTGGTCGTTACAGGATTTTCCATTTATTTTATTGGTCTGAGCATCGGCGGCTGGTTGCAAGGCGAAGCTATGCTCGACGCCGCCAAGCCATTCATCGAATCGGTGCGCATCACGATGCCCTATCTTGAAGCTCGCAGCGTCGGCGGCGCCATCATGACGCTGGGTCACTTGGTTTTCGCCTTCCATTTCGTCGCCATGGCCTTGCGTTATGGCCCCCATCGGGTCGGACCCGCGTTGTTCCATAAACGCGTGCGGCCTGTCGGCGTGCTGGCTGGAGCCTGATCATGGAAAGCGAATACAAATTATTAAGCGGCGCCATGGTGACTATGGCGCTGGCGACGGCGGCGCTAGTGGTGGTGCCCTACATGCAGTTATCCGATGTGCAACCCGCTGTCGGATTAAAGCCTTACACCTCGGCGCAGTTGCGCGGCCGCACTCAATACATTGAAAATGGCTGCGTCTATTGCCATAGCCAGCAACCGCGCAGTCAGGCGCAGGCGCCTGACTTTAAACGCGGCTGGGGCCGGGCGTCGATTGCGGGCGATTACTATTACGACTCCCCGCATTTGCTGGGCACCATGCGAACCGGGCCTGATTTATTCAATATCGGGGCGCGACAGCCCAGCGCTGACTGGAATCTGGGCCACCTGTACCAGCCGCGTGCGTATGTGCCCGGCAGCAATATGCCGTCGTTCCCGTTCCTGTTCGAGCTCAAGGACAAGGCCGGTCCGGGCGATAAGGTAGTGACTATTCCTCCCGGTTTTGCTCCGGAAGGGAAGGTCGTCGTCGCCAAGCCCGAGGCCGCGGATTTGGTCGAGTATTTGCTTGGGCTTGATCATACGTATCCGGTCAAGGCGCTACAAGACCCCGGCAAATAAATGGATGAGCAGTGCGCGCGGACGGGAAAACGGCGCGCGCAAAGTTTGCTAGCAAGCAAAGTTGTTGGAGAATTGAAATGCCCGAAACGCCTGAAGAACATGTACCGCAAAAACGGGAGATGCCCGAGCCTTTTGAAAGCTATCGACCCATGCCCTGGATCGTTATCATTCTGGTCGCCGGTATCTTTTTGTGGGCAGTCAGTTACATCATCTACAACCGTCAATTCCTGCCGCTTGCGCCCGAGCTCGGGGATCATCGCATCGCCGCAGATTTTGCCGTGGCAACGACCAGCACAACAGGAGCGGTTGACGGAGCGCAGATATACACGGCGAATTGCCTGGCGTGTCACCAGGCAAGTGGGGCGGGCTTGCCAGGTGTTTTCCCGCCTTTGGCCGGTTCTGAATGGGTTCAAGGCACGCCGAAGGGTGTGATTCAAATCGTGCTGCATGGTATCTCTGGCAAATTAACGGTGCACGGTTCGGTCTACAACGGCCAGATGCCCACTTTCAAAGACAAACTGAACGATGCCCAGATTGCGGCGGTTTTAAGCCATATACGTTCCAGTTTTGGCAATAAAGCCGATAAAGTCGACGCGGCGCTGGTCAAGACGGAACGCGAGGCCACTAAAAGCCGCGATAAGCCATGGAATGGCGATGCCGAGCTGGCTAGCCTGAAATGATGTTCGATCAGGCGGATCAGGATGCGATTACTCCTTGCAATACTGCTGGTTAGTGCGCTGGGGGTCGGCGCGCTGTATGCCCAAACCGATGGGTTTACGGTCGTAACCACTGAATCGGCTCGTCGAATTTCGATCGCCGATCATCCCAAAAGGATTCCCGATACAACGCTAAGCTTTGCCAACGGAACGCGAGACGGCATATTGCATGATCTGCGGTCCGATGGCCGCGTTGCGATCGTTAATTTCATTTACACGCGGTGCACGTCTGTGTGCCTCGCGATGGGGTCCGAGCTGCAGCAGATGCAGAACTTGATACGCGAGCACGGCCTGACCGAAAAAATTCGCTTGATCAGCATTAGTTTCGATCCGGCCGACACGTCTGGTCAGCTTGCGCGGTACGCCCAGGCGATGCGCGCCGACCCTGCTATCTGGGGGTTTGCCGGCATACCCGCTGCGCATGAGCGCGACGCGCTGTTGAACACGTTTGGAATTATTCGGGTGGCCGCTCCGTTCGGTCAGTTTGAACACAATGCGGCTTATCACGTGGTCACGGCCAATGGGTTTCTGGCTCGCATTGTCGACTATGCCGAGCCGCGGGCCGCTTTGGAATTCGCCGTGTCGCAAACTGGGCATTCGGCCGGCGTCGCGCGGGTTTCATCGGCTCGATCACAATGATCGATCCACGATCTTTTTTTTGCCGCTTGACCAAAGCAAAGCGGTACGCGCTGGGCAGTGCATTGCTTTTGATTGCGGCCATTGTCTTTCGGCACGCCTTGACGTCGTCCATGGTTTTGCACATGATCGTGCACATTCCGGGTATTCTGGTGGCGGGCGTGCTTGCGGGCTACGCCTTGTCGGCGCGCTTTGGCGCACCTGAAAAGGGGATGTCTGGCTGGGTCTGGCGCCAGTATCAAAAATACAATGGATACGGCGTTCCGGGCCTTTTGCTGGTGACGCTTTTGGGCGCGTACTGGATGGTTCCCAAGGCGCTCGATCAAGTGCTTGCCTCGGCGCCCGCCGATGGGTTGAAGTTTGTCGTCTTGTTCGGTGTTGGGATAATAGTGGCGGATTCCCTGAAACGATCCAACAATGTGATTAAATTGTTTTTTGTGGGAAATTTTTGCTGGATGATGGCTGTCGTGGGAATGCTGTATCAGCAAGACACCAGCCGCTTGTGCAATTTTTATTTGTTAAACGATCAGCAATATGCGGGAATTGGTTTGGTAATATTGTCGGTAGTGCTTCCTGTTCTTTGGTTGTTGGTCGAAATCAAATCAGTGCGGCGTTTTTTGCTGCATTAAACGGTTCGTCGCCGCGGCGCGCACGGCGGTTGGGGCGGCGGGTTGCATGACAGGCGCCATATTTTGGGATTTATCGATGGTTCATCCAGATAGGCGTTCCGGTTCGTCGGCGCTTTCGCCTCGACTCAGTCGCGTCGATAGCGTTTTGTCCGAGGCCGGACGCGCCTTGCAGGTATTGTTTGGAGTCGCCCGTGCAGGTCGGCCGAACCCGGCTGGCCCTCCTGAGGCGAATGCGGCGACCCTATCCTCCTCCGATCAAAAACACGCGGCGGCGCTGATGCGCGTTAATCATGTGGGCGAGGTCTGCGCGCAGGCTTTGTATCGCGGCCAGGCGATTTTTTGCCGCGATGCAGCAACGCAAAATTTATTCCGGCGGGCTGCCTCCGAGGAAATTGATCATCTGGCGTGGTGCCGTGATCGGATTGGCGAATTGCGAAGCCACCCCAGTTACCTCAATCCGTTATGGTATGCGGGCT
The DNA here is from genome assembly GCA_039937635.1 of Burkholderiaceae bacterium. GTDB lineage: Bacteria > Pseudomonadota > Gammaproteobacteria > Burkholderiales > Burkholderiaceae_B > JBDTGB01. Next base: position 4,375 of record JBDTGB010000064.1, read on the forward strand.
CGTTTTCCCTAGGGGTAATGGCCAGTTATGCCAGTCAGCCAAAAAATCTTGGCTTCATGGCCGAAACAGAATCGCAAGTGGAGCAGCACTTAAGTCGGCATCTGGTTCAGTTGCCTTCGGCTGATAACCGTTCACGGCGTATTGTTGAGCAGATGCGCGCCGATGAAATTGTACACCGCATCA
>JBDTGB010000065.1:0-1710 GCA_039937635.1 Burkholderiaceae bacterium
CCCGCCGCTTTTTTCATCAAATCAACCATCCAGCCGACTTCGGGCACGTTAGGCGAGTGAATATCGTACACGCCTGGGCCGATATCATTGGGATAGCGGAAGTCTTCGAAGGCTCCCAGCAATTCCATATTTGAACGCGAAGTCTCGATGGTTATCACATCGGCGTCCATGGCGGCAATCGATTCGATAATGTCGTTGAACTCGGAATAGCACATATGCGTGTGTATTTGAGTGTCTTCCTTAACGCCGGAAGTCGACAAGCGGAAACAATCGACGGCCCATTCCAGATACTTGGCCCAGTCATTGCGGCGCAACGGCAAACCTTCGCGGAAAGCGGGCTCATCAATTTGTATAACGCTTATTCCGGCCTTTTCCAGGTCAACGACTTCGTCGCGCAGAGCCAGCGCCAATTGACGGCACGTCGTTTCCCGCGCTTGATCATCGCGAACAAACGACCACTGCAAAATGGTTACCGGGCCGGTCAGCATCCCCTTGACAGGCTTTTCAGTCAGCGATTGAGCGTAGGCCGCCCACGCCACTGTCATGGGCGCCGGCCGGGAAACATCGCCAAAAATTATCGGCGGTTTGACGCAACGCGAGCCATAACTTTGCACCCAGCCGTTTTGCGTAAACGCAAACCCGGCCAGTAATTCGCCAAAATATTCCACCATATCGTTGCGTTCGGGTTCACCGTGCACCAAAACATCAAGGCCGACTTTTTCCTGGAAGCGAATGACCGATTCTATTTCGGCACGAATCGCCTTTTCATACCCGGCATCTGACAAAGCGCCCGATTTCCAGTCCCGGCGTAAAGCGCGTATTTCACGCGTCTGGGGGAAGGACCCAATCGTGGTGGTCGGGTAAGCCGGCAAGCCCAGGCGTTTCTGCTGACTTGCTATGCGTTGCTCGAATGGCGCGCGAACGCGGGATACGCCCGCCGATTCTTTCAGGCGCTTCAATACGCTTGCATTATGGATGCGCGGCGAATGACGACGATCAAGAAGCGCCTTGCGTTGATCGGACAAAGCCTGCTTAATGTCCGCATCGGCGGTCTCGTCAAGAGAAGCCGCCAGCCAGTGCAACTCGTCGAGCTTTTGCGTCGCAAACGACAACCAACTGCACAATTCCGGATCCAACTCGGTTTCGACGCTTAGATCGACGGGCACATGCAACAAAGAGCAAGACGGAGCCAGCCACAGCCGATCTCCGAGTTTCGCCTTGACAGGTTGCAATACCGCCTTGGCTTGATCCAGATCGGTGCGCCAAATATTCCGGCCGCTGATCACACCGGCTGAAAGCACCTGATCGTCGCGCAAAACGGCAACAACATCATTCAACTGATGGGGAGCGCGCACCAGATCAATATGAATGCCTTGCACAGGCAGATCTTTCAAGACTGAAACGTTCTCTTTCAAGCCTTCAAAATACGTCGCCAGCAAGACATTGATGCCCACGCCAGCCAAAGCCGAATAAACTTGCGCGTACGCCGTTTTCCACTGCGCAGGCAAATCAAGCGTGAGGATAGGCTCATCGATCTGGATCCATTCCACGCCCATAGCCTTGCAGCGCGTCAGTACTTCGACGTACACAGGCAACAGATTTTCGAGCAGAGCCAGCTTGGCCACATCGTCGGCTCCGGCGGCAAAAGCATCCGCTTTGCCCAGCCACAACCAGGTCAAAGGCCCCGGAATGACAGGTTTGACCTGATAA
>JBDTGB010000066.1:0-2054 GCA_039937635.1 Burkholderiaceae bacterium
GCGGCGCTTTTACCCGCGGCGGTGGGGCCTGTCAGGCAGATTATCGGTAGCGTCATTGTCCGCGTAAAAACAGTCTGTCCAGATCGCCAAGTTTCCAGAACACCCATGTGGGGCGCCCGTGGTTGCATTGATCGGCGCGTTCGGTGTGTTCCATCTTGCGCAGCAGAGCGTTCATTTCATCCAGCGTCAGGCGCCGATTTGCTCGCACCGCGCCGTGGCACGCCATGGTGGAGAGCAATTCATTGCGTTGCTCGGTCAGCCGGGTGGAACTGCCCACGCCGGCCAAATCCCGGATGACTTCGCGCGCCAGGGATTCGATGTCGCCGTTCGCTAAAAGAGCCGGCACGGCGCGCACCATTAGCGCGTTGGGGCCGGCGGGCCGTATGGTCAGGCCCAGTTCGGCAAGCGTGTCGTTGTGCTCCTCAGCAAGCCCAATTTCCTTTTCCGATACGTTGAATACCACGGGCACCAGCAGTTCCTGGCGCGGCAGGTCGTGAAGATCCATGGCTTGTTTCAATTGCTCGTAGACGACCCGTTCGTGGGCCGCATGCATGTCGACGATGACCAGCCCCGCCTGATTTTGCGCCACGATATAAATGCCGTGCAGTTGGCCCAGCGCCATTCCCAACGGAAATTCTTCCGGGCTCGCGGCGACGGGCGAGTTTTGGCCGGAAGGTGCGCCAGCGCTGTCGCCAAGAGGCCGATAAAAAGTATGCCAATCGCTTGCCTGGCCTGACGACGGTTCGCGCAGGGCGAATGTCTGCTGGTTTTGCGTCGGCCGTTGCGGGCTTCCGATGGCCGTATGGTCCTGATTCAAGGCGAGGATGACGGGGTTGATTGCCGTCGCGGCGATTGTCGTTGCGTCCGCCCCATCGTTCGCGAAGATAATCGACGCCGCAGCGACCTGTCCGCCCGCCTGGGCAAGCGTTTGGCCCAGTGTTTGCACGACAAACCGATGAATCGCTCCGCTGTCGCGGAAACGCACCTCGTGTTTGGTCGGGTGAACATTGACGTCAACCGCGGCCGGGTCAATTGACAGAAACAGGACATACCCTGGTTGTCGGTCTCCGTGCAGCACGTCGGCATAGGCCTGGCGTATGGCATGCGAAACGCTGCGATCCTTTACGTAGCGGCCGTTGACATACAAGTATTGTCGATCGGCGCGGTTGCGCGTATAGGCGGGGCGCGTGATCAGGCCTTGTAGTGAAATTAAGCCGTGATCAAGTTCGACGCCAAGGCTTTGTTCAAAGAACTCGGCTCCCAGCACGTCGCGAACGCGTTGCAGCGGTTCTGTGGCGCGCCAATGGCGTTGCGGTTTGTTATTGTGGAACAAACGAAAGGCAATGTGCGGATAGGCCAGCGCGATACGTTCCAAAGCGTCGACACAGTGACCATATTCGGTGGCTTCACTACGCAAGAATTTCCGCCGGGCGGGCACGTTGTCGAAGATCTGGCAAACTTCCGTTGTTGTGCCCAGCGGCCCCGAGGCGGCGCTGGGCGCTTTGGCTCCTGCGCTTAATTGCCATGCATGGGGCGCGGCGGCGGTGCGTGAAGTCAAGGTCAGTTGGGCGATTGATGCAATCGAGGCCAGCGCTTCGCCGCGGAAACCCATTGAAGCGACTGATTCGAGATCGGCCAGGCTGGAAATTTTGTTGGTTGCATGGCGTGTAAGGGCCAAGGCGAGCTCAGTGTCCGGAATGCCGGCGCCGTCGTCGGTGACACATATGCGGCGGATGCCGCCGCCGTCGAGACGCACTTCGACGGCGCGGGCGCCCGCATCAATGGCATTTTCCAGCACTTCTTTCAGCACCGAGGCGGGGCGCTCGATGACTTCGCCTGCTGCGATCTGGCTGATCAACCTGTCCGGCAGAGGGGCGATGGCGCGACGTTCGGTCATAGATAGTGTTCCGGTTGCAAGCGTGCCCGGCGCAACGCAGGGGCGCCAAGCTTTAATCGCTTCGTAATACCGATTTTAGCGGCTTGGACGCGTTACGCGCACAGCCGGACGCGAGAGTAGGCTATATTGCCATATCTTTCTTTAATGGCGCGGCTAT
>JBDTGB010000067.1:0-1865 GCA_039937635.1 Burkholderiaceae bacterium
GCATGACCTGGTTCATTTTTTCGGAAGTCATCTTTTTCGGCTGCTTTTTCGGCGCCCTTTGGTACACGCGCGACGTGACGCTGCCGCTGCTTAACGACCTTGATCACCAGGCGTTGCTATGGCCCCATTTCACCACCGCGTGGCCCAATTTCGGTCCGGCCGGCACGGTGGCGCCCTTTAAGTCCGTTGGCCCGTTCTGGCTTCCCACGATCAATACCGCTTTGCTGCTGACGTCGGCTGTGACACTGACCATTGCACACCACGCGCTGCGCGCCAGCCACCGCGGCAAAACCATTTTCTGGATGATCGTTACGGTTACGCTGGGTTTCGCGTTTGTGGCCTGCCAGGCCTATGAATACCACCACGCTTACACCGAATTGAACCTGCGTTTCGACTCGGGGGCCTTTGGTTCGCTGTTCTATATGCTAACCGGCTTTCACGGCTTTCACGTGATCATGGGCGCCACAATGCTCACGGTCATCCTGATTCGCCTGATGAAGGGGCACTTCACTGCCGATCATCACTTTGGCTTTGAAGGCGCCGCGTGGTACTGGCACTTCGTCGACGTCGTATGGCTGGGATTATATATTTTCGTTTATTGGCTTTAACCGCGCGCCTATCGCGATCGCACACGAAAAAGGGGCGGCTTTGGCGGCCCCTTTTCCCGACTACTGGGGCTGCACGATGCCAGTAGCCTGAATCCAGCCCATATAGTGGGCAAATAATATAAACAGAAACAGCGCTATCGACAAGCCTACCCGCAGGGTCAAGGCATTGACAGTCCGGTTGGTTTTGCCCCGGTCGCGCATCAAATAAACAAGGGCGGAGACCAGGCTTCCCACAATCCCCAGAAACGCGACAATAACGACGATTTGCATCTTTTAGCCTCCAGCAACAGCGATATTTTACAGACATGGCCCATTCAAGCGCAAAGCATCACACCATCGCCGCCCTGATTTTATTAGGCGTCGTGGCAGCCGTGTGCGTCTCTTTGGGAAACTGGCAGCTTCGTCGCGCGGCACAACGAGACACAATCAAACAAGCCATTGATAATGGACGAAGCCATCCGCCGCTTCAGTTAAACGCTCGCACGCCGCAAAAAGAATTGATCAACTGGCGCCCGGCCGTGGTCAGCGGCACATGGCTCGACGGATTCACTGTACTCCTGGAGAACCGCAATTTCAAAGGAATGCCCGGCTTCTGGGTGGCTACCCCTTTGCTGATCGAGCCCGGCACGGCGGTGCTGGTGCTAAGGGGCTGGGTTGCGCGTCCGCTATCGCCCGGTGACATGCTGCCGTCGATTTCTGCGCCGAAAAACAGCGTTTCGGTCAAAGGCGAACTCTTAAACCGCGTGCCCCGATTGTTCGAACTATGGTCCTTCAGCAAGCAGACCGAGGGACAGCTTCCCGCGAAGCTGCCAACCGCGAACCTTGTCGCGCCCAAAGTGCAGAACCTGAATCTGGCGGACTATGCAAAGGCAAGCGGGCTGACGCTGTTGCCATCGATCCTGGAACAAACTTCGGACGACCACGACCAATTAGGCCGGGAATGGCCGCAGCCATCGATCGACGCCGACACAAACAGGGGCTACGCCTTGCAATGGTTTTCATTCGCTGCTGTGGCCGCCATCGCAGGGCTTGCCATCGCGTGGCGCGCCCTGAGCCGCCGCAAGAAACCGCTCTAATATTCAGACATCACCCATAAGGAACTTTACGTGGCCAGCTCAATTCCACCTTCTTCGGCAAAACCGCCCAAACCCCACTCGATCAAGCCGCTTATCGCCATCGCTCTTGTGTCGATTGCCCCGGTTGTATGGGCTTTGCTGGCGTATTATGTGCCGTCCCTGGGCTTGCGCCCCGGCAAGA
>JBDTGB010000068.1:0-2482 GCA_039937635.1 Burkholderiaceae bacterium
GGGCTAACCGCTGGATTGGTTGCCATTACCGTGAATACCCTATGGGGTGGGGTTGGATTCCCAGTGCGCCGGGCCAGGACATTGGATCCGACCATATTTCCGACCCACCAGAAAATTTCGCCGCGCAAGATTTCTGGCGCTGGGTGAAGCAGGCTACAGATTGGGATATTTTTACGGGCGATGCCAATCCACTGGCCAGCTCCAGAGCTGTGGCCAGTCGTCAGCGATGGCACGGCGGCGCCTTGCCCGACTATTTCGACGTTGGCACTGACGCAGCCGGCCAGAGCTTGCGCTTTACAGTGGAGCTCAAACACGCCGGCCCTAAAGGCTTGACGATCACAACGCGCAGCGCGGCTGAAACCTTTTTTCAACGACCCAAGCCGCGCTCTGATCGACGTCTTGAGAGTAGTAATTTATTCCACTCGTATTGGCAGGCCAGGCTGGCATCCCCGAACGATTCGGTGAACGGTTCAATGACAGATTCCGAAGGTTTCCCATGAAGCCAGCCCGCTCCATGCAGCCGCATCTACGTCTGGGTTTGGGCTTTTTCGCGGCCTCGCGCGCGGTATCTCCGCGATCTCCGTTAAACGCTTTTTCGGTATGTCGTTTTGGCATGGATCGGGATTCCAAAGCGCGGCTATTGTCGTGCCGGTCGCATTCAATTTGCAAGATTCATGCTCGGCATGGCGGCCAGGCTTTGGTCGAAGGAATAGTGGTTTTGTTGGCTCTGTTGTCTTTGTGGGTTGCCATTTCATGGTTGGGTCGGTTTCAGGATATGGCGCTGCAGGCGTCTCATGCAAGCCGGTTTGCCGCTTTTTCACTAACTCGCAATCCAGGCGCACCACCAATTATTCAAAGTCGCACCGACTATTTCTCGGGGCCGGACCATCAATGGATGGATCGCCGGGGCCAAAGCATGCTAAGCAAGGATCGTTCTGAAGTGACGTTCAAGGTTGTTCGTCAACTCGCCCTGGAACCCGGCGCCCAGCCTGGCGGCGCGTCGGCGCGCGCACAAGAGCTGCGGCAAGGCTGGCGTCTTGAAGATACGGGGATTTTAAAGGCCTATGCGATAGTTGCGCCCCCACATTATCCTGCTTTGGCTCGTCATACCGCGCTGTTGGTGGGCGCCGGCCATGCCTCGGACGATATTGACAGCCAGCGCCGCCTGGCTGAGTCGCCCGCCGCATGGAGCGACAGCGCAAATCGCTCTTATGAGCTGGGCCGGCGGATTGAATCGGGCGCGAGTGCGCTTGATCGGGCGTGGGGCAGGTCAGAGCCGCGTTTTGATTGGCTCGGTCCCTGGGCGGGTTACGTGCCGGCCCATCATCTTGGCGAATTTCAAGGGGATAACAATTGATCAAGATACGGGTTTGTTTCCTACTGATGGTCTGCGCGTATGTGGGTGTTCCTTCACAAGCCATCGGTTCGGTCTCGGCGCAGTTCGCAGCGCTTGAGTCCGCGTCCCTGGCGTGGTCCGAGCGCCAGGAAATGCGGTTGTTCGGCGTGCCTGCTTTTCAACGTTCCTTTTCGTCAACGGAATCGGAACAAAACGTGGCGGAAATCTTGGCGGCGCATACCGATATGTTTCAGCGGGCTATGGCGTTTAGAAATAAGACAGTGCTCTCGGGTGTCAGGTCCGATTGGCATTGGGTCGCCGAGATCGATTCGGCCCCTTTTGGCGTTCGTGGCTCGGTGTCGGCGCTGCGCATCAGTGGCCCCGAACTGAATCAGGCCGTGGCCATTCAGTCTGAACCCGGCTTTAGCTGGCTGCCGCAACAGGCAAAACGGCGCTTCAGTCAGCGTACGACCGTGATGAATCGACAAGTTCTCGACGAGGTTTACAGCACGGCGCTGCGTGCCGACGAGTTGCTTGGGTATCTGCAAAAGCAGTTGCGCTTGAAGGGCTGGATCGATGAGCCTGGCCTGGCGTGGTTGCCCAACATGAGTGTGTGGCGGCGAAGGGCGTCCGAACTCACATTGATTTCGAGCGCAAGCCACGATGGCAGCGCCTTGTTCATTCATTATCTTGAGTAGCCGGGCTATGAAAATTTTCATGCGTTTGCCTATTTTTAATCGATCGGTCGCCATGTTTCTGCTTGCTCTGATCGCTGGTTTGGTTGCGGCGTGGGCGGCGCGGCAGACTTTGCAGGGTCGTATTCTGCAAATCGAATCCGAAGCCAACGTGCGAACGGTTGGGCGTGTGGTGGCCGCCTACAATTTGCCGGCCGGCGTGCGGCTGACATCCGAACATATCGCCGTGCGTCAATTTCCGGCGTCGTTAATTTCAAGCGATAGCCTTGCGCCTGAGCGTTTTGCTGAACTCAACGACAACGTGTTGCTGACCCCTTTGCGCGCCGGCGACCTTATTTTGCCGGTGCACGCGGCTCGTGCTCGAAACGATTCCTTCTCCAGCAAATTGGCCCAGGGCCGGCGGGCGGTTACCATGCCCGTAGACGCGCTGAACTCTGTGTCAGGTTTGCTG
>JBDTGB010000069.1:0-2890 GCA_039937635.1 Burkholderiaceae bacterium
GCGTTTTCGAAAACACGCTCCCAAAGGTCTTTAACTTCGTCGCGCGAGACTCCGCAATCAATCACCGTCCACCCATCGCGTCCGTTGATTTCATCGCGCAATAACCACAAATTGATGTGATCCAGAGCGAAGGGTAAAGGCATCCGAATCCAACGGACGCCCTCGGCCACCTGTATAGCGTGTCCGGGCTCAGGCAGGGCATCGCCCCATGGATAGGCCAGCTTTTGTTCGTTTGGATTCATCAGATCTCCGTGCTCCACCGGAAGCAACCAGTATGCCGCTAGCCTTTATAGGCCCGCGCCGCGTATTATGGCATCATAGTTTACGTTAACGCGCGTTAACGTAAATGGCCCATACAAAACGATCTATACATATACACTTTTGCCTGAACTTCCGCCAAGTTAATGAAGCAACACGCTTGCGCTAACGGGCGGGCTCGACACCGGAGGCGATAATGAATCTTCCTGGCCTGAATTTCGATCTGGGACAAGACCTGGACATGCTGCGCGACACCGTTCACAGCTTCGCGCAAACCGAAGTCGCGCCACGAGCAGCCCAAGCCGACCGGAGCGACCAATTTCCCATGGATCTGTGGCGCAAATTCGGCGAACTGGGCCTGCTGGGCATTACCGTCGGCGAGGCTTACGGCGGCGCCAACATGGGCTACCTGGCGCACATGATCGTCATGGAAGAGCTCTCGCGAGCCAGCGCTTCCATCGCATTATCGTACGGCGCCCATTCGAATTTGTGCGTGAATCAATTGCACCGCAACGGCACCGAGGCGCAAAAACAGACCTATCTGCCCAAACTTCTTTCGGGCGAACACATCGGCGCACTAGCCATGAGCGAATCCGGCGCGGGTTCGGACGTGGTGGGCATGTCGCTGCGCGCCGATAAAAAAGGCGGCCATTATGTGCTGAATGGCTCGAAAATGTGGATCACCAACGGCCCCGACGCCGACACGCTGGTGGTCTACGCCAAAACCGACCCCGCCGCCCGCCAACGCGGCATCACCGCGTTTATCGTGGAAAAGGGTTTCAAGGGCTTTTCAGTGGCGCAAAAGCTCGACAAACTGGGCATGCGTGGCAGCCATACCGGCGAACTCGTTTTCAAAGACTGCGAAGTTCCACAGGAAAATATCCTGGGTCAACTCAACGGCGGCGTTAAAGTGCTGATGAGCGGCCTGGATTATGAACGCGCCGTTTTAGCCGGCGGGCCGCTGGGCATTATGCAGGCCGTTGTCGACGTGGTTATCCCGTATATTCACGATCGAAAACAATTCGGCCAATCGATCGGCGAATTCCAACTGATTCAGGGCAAAGTGGCCGATCTGTACACCACACTGCAAGCCAGTCGCGCCTTTTGTTACGCCGTTGGCAAAAATCTGGACCAGCTTGGCGCCGGGCACATACGCAAAGTACGCAAGGACTGCGCCGCTGTCATTCTTTATTGCGCCGAAAAAGCCACCTGGATGGCCGGCGAAGGAATTCAAATCCTGGGCGGCAACGGATACATTAACGACTACCCCACCGGCCGGCTGTGGCGCGACGCCAAATTGTACGAAATCGGAGCCGGCACCAGCGAAATCCGCCGCATGCTGATCGGGCGCGAGTTGTTCAACGAAACGACGTGACTGACGCTTTTTATCTCTATTAACCACCACTTATCTGGCCTATATTTACATTAACCATTTTGCCTCTCGAAGGAGAAAATCATGTCGGATTCCATCGTTTTAGTCTCGGTAGCCCGCACCCCCATGGGCGGCATGCTGGGCAGCCTGTCAAGTTTGTCGGCGCATGAGCTCGGCTCGGTCGCCATCAAAGCAGCCATCGAACGCGCCGGCATCTCCGGCGAAGTTGTCGACGAAGTCATCATGGGCAACGTTCTGACGGCCGGCCAGGGGCAGGCGCCCGCCCGGCAAGCCGCGCTGGGCGCGGGCCTGCCACTGGGGGTCGGCTGCACCACCATTAACAAAGTTTGCGGATCCGGCCTTAAGGCCGCCATGTTTGGCCATGACCTGATCTTCGCCGGCAGCGCCGATGTCGTAGTGGCCGGCGGGCAGGAAAGCATGAGCAACGCGCCGTATTTGCTGCTGCGCGGCCGTCAAGGCTATCGTTTCGGCCATTCGACCGTGTACGACCATATGGCGCTCGACGGACTTGAAGACGCCTACAAGCGCGGCACCGCCATGGGTGTTTTCGCTGAAGACTGCGCCGCCAAGTACAGTTTCACTCGCGAACAACAAGACGCATTTTCTCTGGAATCGCTGCGACGCGCCCGGGCCGCGACCGAAGACGGCAGCTTCAAATGGGAAATCGCGCCGGTAACAATCAAGGGCAGCAAGGGCAACACAATAGTGGACATCGACGAAGCGCCCACCAAAGCGCGCCCTGAAAAAATTCCCAGCCTGAAGCCGGCATTTAAAAAGGACGGGACCGTAACGGCCGCCAACTCGTCATCCATCTCGGATGGCGCCGCCGCCATGGTGCTCATGCGCGAGTCGACCGCTAAAAAGCTTGGCGTCACACCACTGGCGCGCATCGTAAGCCATAGTCAGCACTCGCAAGAACCCGGCTGGTTCACCACGGCGCCCGTAAGCGCGCTGCAAAAACTATTCGCCAAGACAGGGTGGGCGCCCGACGAGGTCGACTTATATGAAATCAACGAAGCCTTTGCGGTCGTCACCATGGCGGCTATGGCCGAGCTGAAACTGGATCATAAAAAGGTCAACATACACGGCGGCGCTACCGCTTTGGGCCATCCCATCGGCGCCTCGGGGGCGCGCCTGCTGACAACACTGGTAGGGGCGTTGCGCAAAACGGGCGGCAAGCGCGGCATCGCCACCTTGTGCATAGGCGGCGGGGAAGCCGTCGCCATGGCTATCGAAATG
>JBDTGB010000070.1:0-2056 GCA_039937635.1 Burkholderiaceae bacterium
CGTTGTGTTTGCCTGGCCTTGCATTTTCAACCCTTTGTACTGCCCGCCGACACCACCGCTAAAGGAAATTGGCCCGCCCAGAAAGCTGGCTCTCAAGTCGGAAACATTTAACGCAAGATCAGAAAAATTCAAGGTTCCGTTCACATGGCTAAGTACCGGGATTTCGGGCGTAAACGTCACCGAGCTATCCCTAAACTTGATCAAACCGTCCACTGCAGTGTCATTGCCATGCGAAAGTGGAATCGTCAGCCGCAGTGGAACCTGCCAATTGCCCGACGCCTTGGCCTTGTCGAAGGCATTGTCCAGAAGGCCGCCCAAAGGGGAATGACGCATCAGAGCCAGATACGTGTCGGCGGGCGCCGTCGTTTTCCCAACAATGGTTAACACCGACTCGTGTTCAATATCCGGAATTTGGGCTCTGACGTCGCTAAGTTCAATCGCGCCTTCTTTGGTCGGCCACATCTTGGCGCGGTCCGCCACTATGCGCAAATCGGCGCGGTGCAAAGACACACTGCCACTCATGTCGCTAAGCTGCGGCCAGCCAAGCTTCTTGCCTTGCGTGGGCAAGTAATCGATAACGCCGCCCGTGTAGTCACCCCTTACGCTGAAATCGCCCGCCTCGGGATTGTCAGCGAATGGAAAATGCTCCAGATCGCCTTGCAAGACAAGCCGCGCGTTGTGGATCTGACCGCCGGCCAGACCCTTGGCCATCCAGTCGCGCGCGTCAAGATCCACCATGCTAGGCAAGTATTCATCTATTTCGGACACGGCAGCGCGCTTGAATACTCCGCGAATATCGGCAATACCCGCCACGCCACTTCCACCCTGTCGCCACGTTCCCATCAATTGCGTGTCCATATCCGCATTCAGCAGATGAGCCTGGCTGAACGCGAGATAAAGAGCGTGATTCTCCTGTCGACTCAAAACGCCCTGAGCGCTTACCTCGTCGAAATTAAGCGGGTGATTGAAAATTTCGGCGACTTGCGCATTGAGTGCATGCGCCGTGAACTGAAACCGAGCGTCCGTGGGCGCCACCGGATCGACAATACGCGCCGGTTCGATAGGCGCTGCTGCCAAAAAATCACCGGCCGGCCCGCGCGCATCGGTGCCCGTGGCCGAGTCGGAAAAGAGGCGCTCAAACGCCGCCCTGGGCCCATCCAAATAAAGTCTGGCCGAACCGGCGTGCACGCTGTTTTTCGGCCCGAACGTCCAATGCGCATTTTGAATGCTCACGTCCGATGTAAAACGCGAGGCGCGGCCTTGTTCTATCCCAAGCCAAGCCTGCGCCGACACGTGTCCCGAATCGAGATTTTGAGGTATATCGACCCAGGGCTTCCAGGCGGTGGGCGACATGCCGTCGACACGCACGTAAAGCTGCCCGTTCCACGCTTGCAACGGAAACCCCGGGGATCCGGCCAACGCCGTCGATTGAAACGCCCCGCGAAGGTCGAACGTTTCACCCAGCTCCGCCGGAAGCGTCGCCGCCAGCGAAAAGACATGCTGATCACCTTGATTACCTGCTTTTAAAGTAACGTTACTTAGCACCAGCGGGGGTGCGCCACGCCCGGCATCAACCCATCGAACCGTGGCGTTATGCAGCAAGATCTGGCGCTGACTGGCAAGCCATTTAAAGACTGAATCGCTCACGTCCTGATCTTGCGTCGCCACATCGTCCAGGCTGAACGAACGGCCCAGCACCCAAAGACGCTGTTTATGGTCCTGGCGCACGCTTAGATCCAGATCATCGACCTCCAGGCTAAGAAACTGTGGCACCCGCTTCAAAAGGCTGCGCCAGCTCAGCACGGCGCGAACACGCGGCAGGCTTAATACGATGCGTTGACGTCCGTCGGTAAAGGCAACATCGGTAAGCTCCAACCCAAGGTTCACTCCCGACAAATAGGCCCGCACCGCGCCCAGACTGACATCCGTTTTTAGCGTAGCCGAGAACTGCCGAGCAATCTGAGGCCGCCACTGATCAATATTAGGCAGGACCCAATAGCGCGCGCCGAGCCAGAGTGCCGCCATCAAAAAATAAACAACAAGCAGTAATTGGCCC
>JBDTGB010000071.1:0-5577 GCA_039937635.1 Burkholderiaceae bacterium
ATTCTTTTGTTGCAACGGCGCGAGTGGCATCATATTCCGTCGGCACGGCCCGATCGGCCTTACTCCGACTCCATACGATGCCACCCGCAGCTTCGCATAAATCGGAAGGCTCTACGTGGGATTCGACTTTTCACCTCAAGGATATCGTGCGCGAGACGTGGCTGTTCACGACCCGCGTAAACTCAACCTCGGCGAGGGGAGGAGACTAGATGCAGTCGGAGTAAGGCGAAGCCGTGCCGACGTAATCTAGCCGCCTCCCAGGCGCCGCGCATGCCACGTTCTTTCATTGCAACGCTGCCGGCCGCAATGCATCAATTAACTGTCGTGCGTTCCACTTGAACATCCCCAGGTAAGTCCCCGCCGGTTTCCCCGGCTGAGCCAGCGCATCCGAATACAGCGTTCCACCCACTTTCGCGCCAGTTTCACGGGCGATTTGCTCGACCAATTTTGGACTAGTGATGTTCTCGATGAAAACCGCCGGCACATGCTCTTTTCTGACCTGGTCGATGATTCCCGCGATATCTTTGGCCGAAGGCTCAGCCTCGCTGGACAAGCCAGCCGCTGAAATGAACTGTACGCCATACGCCTGCCCGAAATAGCCAAATGCATCGTGCGATGTAACAACCCTGCGCCGCTCGCCGGAAACCCCGGCCAACATGCCCTTGATTTCGTCATCCAGGGCCTTCATGCGCTCGATGTAGGCGCTGGCGCGCGCCTGATAGTCGGACGCGTGGATCGGATCCGCCTTTGCCAGGCCCGCCGCTATATTTTTCGCGTAAATCACGCCATTCGACAGGCTCTGCCACGCGTGCGGATCGATGCTGGCGGGATGGTCAGTATTGCCGGTATCGGCGCCATGCCCTTCGCGAGCCTCAAGAGCTTGCTCGGCGGCGGTCAAATGCCTGGGAACAACTCCGCCAGAGGCCATTACTTCACTGCCCTTGAAACCCGATGCCTTGACCAGACGCGGCAACCATCCTTCGAAAGACAGCCCGTTTACGATAAGTAGCCGCGCACTGGCCAAGGCTTTGACATCTTTTGGGGCAGGCTCGAACGAGTGAGCGTCGCCGTCGGCGCCAACAATAGTCGTCAGCGCAATATGTTCGCCACCGATTTCATGGGTCATATCGCCCAAAATCGAGAAACTGGCGACGACCTTCAGCGGGGCAGGTTGCGCCAGACCAGTCACCGAATAAATCAAGGCTGCCAGCAAGATGATCGCGGATACGGAAACACGACGACGAACCAGGCCGGCGGGTCGATCGCTGGAAGAAGTTTTAAGCATTACAAACGCTCCGGAATCTTGGACAAACGCTTGTGTCTGGCGCCGGCCTGACGCGCCGCCTGCAATAGCCCACCACGCTGGCCGAAGCATACCGATAGAAAATAAATCGCTCCCGCGGACAAGATAATCGCAGGCGACGCCGGGACATTAAAATGATAGGAAAACAGCAAGCCGAAATACGAAGACACCGTGCCGATGGCGCCAGCCAGCACCATTTGGCGACCTGCCGAACTGGCCCAGAAACGTGCCGCCGTCGCCGGCAACATCATAATGCCCACCACCATAAGGGTGCCCAGCACCTGAAAGCCGGCCACAAGCATCAAAACAAGCAAGACCAGAAAAACCATATGGCTTAGCGAACCCGCGCCCCGCTCGATGCGCAAAAAGCCTGGATCCAGGCACTCGACCACCAAGGGCCTGAAAATCAGCGCCAGCACCACCAGCGTAATGCTGGCGCTGATGGTGACCAGCAGCAAAGATGCATCGTCCAGTCCCAGCACCGTGCCAAACAACACGTGTATCAAATCCATGTTCGAGCCGCGCAAAGACACCAGCAGCACGCCCAGCCCCAACGAGATCAAATAAAAGGCCGCAAAACTGGCGTCTTCGCGCAGCGGCGTCAAACGCGCAACCGCCCCGGCCAATAAGGCGACGACCAAGCCAGTGATCATGCCGCCGATGGTCATTGCGCTTAATGACAGGCCCGCCGTCAAGAACCCCACCGCCACGCCCGGCAAAATCGCGTGCGCCATCGCATCGCCCATCAAGCTCATGCGGCGCAACACCAGAAACACGCCCAACGGGCCCGCGGCAAAAGCCAGCGCGAAGGAACCCGCTAGCGCACGGCGCATAAAGCTATAGTCGACGAACGGCCCAAATAGCCAATGAACCAGCCACATCACAAGTAATCTCCCGCGCATAAATGTTGCGCCAGATGCAGGTTCTCGGGCGTCAATACCTGCTCGGTCGGCCCCCATGCAACAGCCTGCCCCGCCATCAACAATGCTTGCGGGAAAGACGCGCGCACCATTTCCAAATCGTGCAATACCGCAATGACGGTGCGCCCCTGGCTGTTCCAATCACAGAGCAAGGCCATTAAGTCATCGGTTGTATGCCGGTCGACCGCCGCGAAAGGCTCGTCCAATAAAAGCGTTTGCGCATCGTGCAGCAACAAACGCGCAAACAAGGCACGCTGCAACTGCCCGCCGGACAAGGTTCCAATAATCCGCCCCCCGAAATCGGCCAGCCCGACCATCTCGAGCGCATGCCATACGCGCTCGTGCTCGGCCCCGTCAAACCCCGCCCAGGCGCCGACCCGGCGCCACGCGCCCATGGCGACCAAATCGTAGGCGCTAATGGGAAAGGTGCGATCCAATTCACCGACCTGCGGTAAACAGGCCATCTCGTTGCGCGAATCGCCCGCCAGGCGAATCTGACCGCGAATCGGACTTAGCAAGCCCATAATGCCCTTGACCAGCGTGGACTTTCCAGCGCCATTGGGCCCGACAATGGCGGTTAACGAGCCGCGAGCAAACACGCCCGACACGTCGCGCACGGCAACGCGATCACGCCATCCCAGCGAAACCTGATCGAGTTCTATGACAGCGTCATTCATGCCATCTCCTACCACCAGCCCATTGCCCAACTCGTCAATCCCCACAGGAACGCAACGGCAATCAGCATGTGCGAAATCCGCTCGCCGCACGAAGCAAGCAAAGCGGAACCACGATAAGAACGCAAACCGCGAAGGCGAAAAAAAAGACGAGACATGAAAGCGTCGAATGGCTTAGTGTGACAGAATTGCTATGTTATAACATAACTTATAGAACCGCCTGGGCTTTGTACAGCTTTCCGCCGCCGCGCTATTATCATGTAATGCAACAGAGATAACCTCCAAATTACCGCCATGCCTGTTTCTCACTCGACGCTGTCACCCACCGCTGTCGCCGCGCAACTTAAGACGGCCGAGTCGCTTTGCCTGCGCCGCGGCAAACGCCTGACGCCCATTCGGCGCAAGGTGCTTGAACTATTGTTGCATCAGCGGCGCAGCCTGAAAGCCTACGAGCTACTGGATGAAATCCGGCAAATACAGCCAGGCGCCGTCCCACCCACTGTCTACCGGGCGCTGGAATTCCTGGTCGATCAGGGCCTCATACACCGTCTGGACGCCGTCAACGCCTGGGCGGCCTGCACGGATGCCGCGGGAAAGCCGCACGATTTGCTGATCATTTGCACCCAATGCGGCGCGGTCGCCGAATTAAGCGACCCTGTCATGAGCCTTCAATTAGCCGGGAAAGTCGCCACTGCCGGCTTTGTATTGACAGGCCACGAAACGGAACTGCGGGCCCTGTGCAAACGGTGCCACTCGCGGGCTTCAAGTCACGCGATCTAGCGGCATAAATCGGGCATATGCAATATAAAACAGCACAAGTTTGCTCTAAATCGCCGACTGTGCTGTAATCGCATGTTGAATTTTTTTTGCGCGGTGCAAAACGAAATAATAGCCGCTACTTCGTGGAGCGTCTTGCACCTTTGTCCCGCGCCAGGCGAGGCCTAAAATGGATGCACCCCTTAATCCAGACAAAATGGTTCCAGTCACTGTCCTGACCGGTTTCTTGGGAGCGGGTAAAACAACCCTCCTCAAGCGCATCCTTACCGAATACCACGGGCGACGAATCGCGGTCATCGAAAACGAGTTCGGGCCTGAAAGCATTGACAACGACCTGCTGATACAAGACAGCGACGAACAAATTATCGAGCTCAACAACGGCTGCGTATGCTGCACGGTGCGCGGCGACTTGGTGCGCACGCTAAATGACTTGCGCATCAAGCGTCAGGCGGGCGAGATTGATTTCGAGCGCATCATGATCGAAACCACCGGCATGGCTAATCCCGGACCCGTGTGCCAGACATTTTTCATGGATGACGATGTCGCCGATTATTTCCGGCTTGATTCTGTTATTACCGTCGTCGATGCCAAACACGGCATGCAAGCTCTGGACACTCAGGAAGAAGCCCAGAAGCAGGTCGGGTTTGCCGATCGCATCCTGGTTTCCAAAAAGGACTTGGTCAACGATGTGGATTATCAGGCGCTGCGTTCACGCCTGCTGCGCATCAATCCGCGCGCGCCCATCACACCCGTCAATTTCGGCCAAACCGACCTGACGGCGATCATGGACGTCAGCGGATTCAATCTGAACACCATCCTGGACATCGACCCGGAATTTTTGGCCGACGAGCACCCGGACGCCGCGCATGATCACGACCACGACCATGATCACGGCCACCAGGACGATCACGATCACGAAGACGAATGTGGCGCCGAATGCGGCCACCATCATGATCACCATCATGCCCACCACGACGACAACATCGGCGCCTTCCTGTTTCAATCAAATAAAGCGTTCGACCCCGGGCGTCTGGAAGAATTTTTAAGTGGTATTGTCCAAGTCTACGGGGCCGATTTACTACGCTACAAAGGTATCTTGTACCTTAAAGGAATCAATCGACGCATGCTTTTCCAGGGTGTACACATGATGATGGGCGCCGAACCCGGCAAACCCTGGGCATCCACCGAGAAGCCTAACACCAAAATGGTGTTTATTGGCCGTAAGCTCCCCGAGGAAACGTTTACCCGGGGCTTGGAACAATGTCTGGTTTCATAATGAACCATGTCGCAAAATCAATGTCGACGACACGGATTGCGAGAACCGGCACGACACAATGAAAGGGACACATCATGGCAAGCAAAACAGCAGCCACCAATAACCAAAGCCATTTATTGACGGAAGTAGAACTATTGGCAATGCCCGACTCCAGCTATATGAATGCGGCTCAGCTTGCGTTTTTTAAAGGCCGTTTGAAGCACCTCGAACAAGAGATTCTCAGCAACGCGGGTGCAACCACCGAGAACTTGCGCGAAACGCAGTTCGTGCCCGATCCGGCCGACCGCGCCACGATCGAGGAAGAGCACGCGCTAGAACTGCGCACGCGCGATCGCGAACGCAAATTGCTTAAGAAAGTGCAGCAATCAATTGCCCGCATCGAAACCGGCGAATACGGCTGGTGCGACGAAACCGGCGAACCGATCGGAATAGCCCGTCTACTGGCCCGGCCAACGGCAACCTTGTCGCTCGAAGCCCAAGAACGCCGCGAGTTACGTCAAAAGCTATACGGCGACTAGAGCCAAGCGCCGACAAAACGGGATCAATCACATGAACAGCCCCGACGCCCCTCATCAAACGGGGCTTCGGGGCTAATCCCCTTGAACTTTCACAGTTCGGCCCCAACTA
>JBDTGB010000072.1:0-2171 GCA_039937635.1 Burkholderiaceae bacterium
GCGAGTGATCGGCTTCTGACCATTCAGGTAATTTACGCTGAACCCGCACGGGTATGGCGCAAAACCGTGCAATTGGCGCTTGGCTCGACAGTGGCGCAGGCCATTGCTCTTAGCCAGTTTGCCCAAGATAATCCGGCCTATCCTCACGACGATCTGAACGTGGGCATTTTTGGCCGGAGCTGCAGCACCGATCGCTTTTTGATAGATGGAGATAGGGTTGAAATCTACCGTCCGCTGGTCTTCGACCCTATGGAGTCTCGGCGGCGGAGGACGATTCATCGCAAGGCGGCAGTCAAGACGCCTAATCAGGCGTAATGGTCGTTTGCATGACAATCATGATCGATTAAAACGGTTATGGTTTTGTTCGAAAAAGGGGTAATTATGGATTTCCGCCTTAGTGATGAGCAACTGTCGTTTGTTCAAGCCGCCAAAGATTATGCCGCGGGCGAACTCGCCCCCAATGCGGCGCGATGGGATGCGGAATGCATCTTCCCGCGTGAAGCGTTTGCCCAGGCTGGCGCGCTTGGGTTTTGCGCGATTTATGCACCCGAAACCATCGGAGGCATGGGCTTGCCCCGGCTGGACGCAACGCTGATTTTCGAGGAAATGGCTTTTTACGATCCATCGACCACGGCTTTTTTGACGATTCACAATATGGCGACGTGGATGGTTGGCTCATGGGCCAGTGCCAGCGTGCGCGATCGCTGGGGTCCAGCGCTGGCCAGCGGGAAAAAGTTGGCTTCGTATTGTCTGACGGAACCGGGATCGGGCTCGGATGCGGCCTCGCTAGGCACGCGCGCCGATAAAAAGGGCGCCGGGTATGTTTTGAATGGATCAAAAAGTTTTATTTCCGGCGCCGGCGATACGGACGTTCTTGTGGTGATGGCGCGTACGGGCGGACCGGGGGCGCGGGGCATCTCGGCTTTTGTTGTTCCCGCCGACAGCGCCGGGATTACGTACGGCCGCAAAGAAGAAAAAATGGGCTGGAACAGCCAATCGACGCGCGCCATTACGTTTCAGGGCGTCGAAGTCCCCGCTGAAAACCTGCTGGGCAGCGAAGGCGAAGGCTTCAAGTTTGCCATGAAGGGTCTGGATGGCGGACGGATCAATATTGCCACTTGCTCCGTTGGAGCCGCGCAAGGCGCGTTCGAGGCCGCTCGCCGCTACATGACCGAGCGCAAACAGTTTGGTCAGCTCCTGGCCAGTTTTCAGGCCTTGCAATTCAAGCTTGCCGATATGGCCACCCACATCGTGGCGGCGCGCCAAATGGTGCGTCTGGCCGCTTCCAAGCTTGATTCCGGGGATCCTGACGCGGTCACTTATTGCGCTATGGCTAAACGATTGGCGACCGACCTTGGTTTCCAGGTTTGCCTTGATGCCCAGCAAATTCATGGCGGTTACGGTTATTTAAAAGACTACCCCCTTGAACGTCTGGTTCGCGATAGCCGCGTGCACCAGATACTGGAAGGAACCAACGAGATCATGCGCGTTATTATTGCCCGGCAATTGCTTGAAAAGGGAGCGGACATTCGATGAGCTCCGATGTGTTGTTCGAAGTTTTAAGCTCGGCCAGTCAGAAAAAGATAGGCGTTGCGACCTTGAATAGCCCCGAAACACTTAACGGTCTGTCGCTCGACATGTGCATGCGCCTGGGTGCGCAACTTGATCAGTGGCGGCACGACGATTCGATCGCCTTCGTCGTACTTGATGGGGCGGGCGGGAAAGCGTTTTGCGCCGGCGGCGACTTGCATAGAATATACAGATCGATGCAGGAAAATGTCGACAAAAACCCGTGGAATAATGCCTACGCGCGCCAGTTTTTTGATGTCGAGTATCGACTGGACTATCAAATACATACCTATTCGAAGCCCGTGTTGTGCTGGGGCAGTGGAATTGTCATGGGCGGCGGCGTGGGCCTGATAATGGGCGCAAGCCACCGGGTGGTCAGCGAAACCACGCGTTTCGCGATGCCTGAAGTCACCATTGGCCTATTTCCGGACGTGGGCGGAACATGGCTGCTAAGCCATCTGCCTGGCGGCCTTGGCCGGTTCATGGCGTTAACTGCGGCTCAGTTGGGCGCTAGCGATTGCCGCTTTCTGGGGCTGGCCGATTACGTTGTGGAATCAGGGCGCTGGTCCGAACTGGTCAAACGGATCCAGGCGCAAACGTGG
>JBDTGB010000073.1:0-4174 GCA_039937635.1 Burkholderiaceae bacterium
TTCGCGCGCGGGGTGTGGCTTCGTCGTCGTCCCGGACCGCCTTAAGTGTCTTTCCCAGGCGCGATTGACTTAGCCACAACACAAAACCCAGTGTGGCGACAAACAAAACCAGCATGCTGTAATAGCTTTGCATCGGGTTGTTCGAGCTGGCCAGAATCATACCCTGACCGCCACCCGCAAACGAGCTGGGCAAATTGGATATGACCAGACGGCATACAACCGCCAGCGCCAGACTGACAATAGCAAAGTAAGCGCTGCGCAGTTTCAGAATGGGTGAAAATAGCAAAGACAGCAACACAGCCGCAACAGCGCTGGCCGCAATGCTGATGCTGATCGGCAATTCCAGTGTCTTGTAGCAGACCGCCGTTGCGTACGAACCAATGCCGTAAAACGCCACGTAGCCAAACGGCATATAGCCGGTAAAGCCCACCATGATATTCAGCGCGCTTGCCATAACAATCCATAGCATCGCGTAGAACGCAAACGAGAAATTGGCCGTTGCCAGCGGCGTGAATAAAAATAGCAAAGCAAGCAGAGCAAAGAATCCGCCCGCCAGCCACGTCTTTAAATTATCGGTGTGAATATCCCGTTGCGCTGTATCGAGATCCGATGGGTTCATGATGTTCCTTGCAACCCTGCCGGTGTGCGCAAATGCCAGTCGGTGGCGGTCTGGAACGCGTGTCCGGTCCCCAGCAGCACGTTTTCCTGCCAAGGCTTGGCGATCAGTTGTACACCGATCGGCAAGCCATCGTTGGAAAATCCAGCCGGCAGCGAAATTGCACACGTATCCAGATAATTAACGGTGCGCGTGAAGACCGCCGGCGACGTTTCTTCGTCAACGTCTTCCACCGGGCAGGCCACGGCAGGCAGCGTTGGCGTCAGCAGCACATCGAACTTGTGCATCCAGTCAATGAATCGGGCAATGGTCTGGCGCCGGTTTTCCATAGCCGCCAAATAGGTATTTGCGTCAACCGATTTGCCTTTGACAATGCGCTTCTGTACCCACGGATCGAACGCCAGGGTCGGGTCTTCGATGTAACCGGCATGCACGTGATAGGCCTCGGCGGCCGCAATAACGCTCCAGTGCTGAAACAGCTCGGCGAAATTCCAGGGAACTTGCACACGATCAATGCGCGCGCCCAGCGACTCAAGAACGCGTACGGCTTCGTCTGTTGCGTTTTGTATTTCCTGTGCTACTGGCGACGGATACTGATCAGGTGGCATGACCGCCACGCGCAGCCCTTTGATGCAGGTTGACGGGTTCGTATCAATGACCGATGGCGCACGGCCAAAGGTGGTCGGATCGCGCTCGTCGAATCCAGCCAAGGCACGCGTTAGCAGGGCGGCGTCTTGGGCGGTTCGGGTCAATGTGCCAACCGTGTCGAAACTTGCCGACATCGACATGTGGCCATACATGCTGATCAGGCCTTGCGTTGTCTTCAGCCCCGTCAGACCGTTGAACCCGGCGGGAATGCGCACCGACCCGCCGGTGTCGGAGCCGAGCGCGGCGGGGGCCAGGCCGGCTGCAACTGCGACCCCTGACCCGCTACTGGAGCCGCCCGGCACGCGGTGCCGAGTATTCCAGTCCCAGGGATTGCGCGGAGCGCCCATGTGCATGTTGGTGCCCCATCCGCCCAGGGCAAATTCCACCATGTGCGTTTTTCCCAAAACGATCATGCCGGCGGCCTGCAAGCGCTCGTACACGGCGCTGGTGACCGTGCTGACGCGCGTGGCCCAGGCTTGCGAGCCCGCGGTGGTAACCTGGCCTTCGATTTCAGCCAGGTCTTTCAGCGCGATGGGCACGCCATGCAACGGCGGAAGCGGCAGGCCGCCATTGCGTTGCAAGTCGGCGGCCTGTGCCTGGAGCAGGGCCGCGTCGGCATATACGTGCACATAGGCATGCGCCTTATCATCGTAGTGGGCGATGCGGTCAAGAAATACCCGCGTTAATTCAACACTGGAATATTCTTTGTCGCGCAGGCTCGCCGCTAGCGCTGTAAGGCTGGAAAAAGCGATGTTTTTTGCCATTTTTACTTCCGATCGCTCCATGCAGGCGCCGGATCAATTGCTTTGGCGTTGGCAACGGCCTCGGGCCAAACGGCAACGTATCCCTTGCCCGGTTGCTGTTGCAAAACAGCCCATGCCATTTCCAGTTGCTTGCCCGTCTCGTCGATGGCGTAGGGTCCCGCCGCCACAGTCACTTTGCCCGAAAGCTCGACCGCGGCCTTCTTCATGGCGGCGGCATCGGTGAACGTCCCGGCCTTTTCAATCACTTTCTCTGCAATGACGCCTGCACCGTAGGCCAGCAAGGTCTGGAAGTCGGGCTCGTAGGCTGCTTTCGGGTGTATGCGGTTGTAGGCGGCCAGGAACTGAGCCCGGTCGTATCCCGCATTCACTTTCCAATTAAGACTGGAGTGGTAGTTCGTCGAGCCAAAGATGTATTCCGCGTCTTTGCCGACGGTCTGGAATTGCGGTGTTGTCGAATAGAACATGTATGTCATGGGGAAGCTGATGTTCAACTGGCGCAACTGCTTGGCCATGCTCATCAGATCGCCTTCGTACGACGTAGGGTAGAAAACATCGGCACCCAGTGCTTTTGCCTTTTGAATGATCGTGCTGAAGTCTTTCTGGCCCTTGGGATACTTGTCGAACATGACCACTTCCAGGTGGTTTTTCTCGGCAAGCGCCTTGGCATTTTCGCCGAAGGCCGTCGTAAAGGGCTCATCGGAGTAGGCAATCGCTATTTTTTTATGGCCCAAGTGTGCGGCAAGTTCAATACTTGGGCGCGGCTGATGCGATGCCGGCTCTTGGGTAGCCGAAAACATGTTCTTGAATCCCTGCTGATAGAGCTTGTCATTAGAGGCCGACCAGATAACCAGCAGCTTGTTCATCCGTTCTGTAATAGTGGCGGCCGCAGCCGTCAGGGTGGAACCGAAGGGCGAGAACAGGAAATCGACCTTGTCGTCGGTGATGAGCGTTTCATAAACCCGCGACACCATCTGCTTGTCGCTGCGGTCGTCACGCTGGATGAGCTCTACTTTGTATTTCTTGCCGTTCAGATCGATGCCGCCGCGACCATTGACCTCGTCAACCCATATTTCAACTCCCCGCGCGCCCGATTGCGAAGCCAGAGCAAAACTGCCGGTCGAGGAAACGGTCATGCCGATGCGGATAACGTTTTTTTCCTGCGCAGTGGCGCTACCTGTGCTGAGTAATAGTGCACAGCTAACGCTGCAAATCATCTTTGTGACAGTTGATAGTTTCATGGGTGATCTCCTTTATTGAGCAGGCGGCGGGTGTTTTAGACCGCACCAACTTTTACTAGCGGTTAGCTAATTTGTAATGATTTTGATTGTCTGGGTCGATATGCAACACAGTCGAGCGGGCCATGCTGGCTGTCTGAACATAGAAGTCTTCCCGCGAAGCCAGCAATGTTATTGACGCATTATGATGAGGCGCAGTGTAGCGAAACGATCGCAACAATACAAGCCTTAAACGAGGTTCAGATAGCGATTGATGTCAGGTGGTGCGCGGCGCCATAGACGCGGAAGAGCTCATCCGCAAAGGCCTGCCCAATCTCTTGAATCCCGTCGAAGTTATCCAACAGAGCGCGTATGGCTTTGGCTGCATCGTCTTTGGGCAACTTGGCGCCCCTTAGGAGTATCCAAACAAGTTCGCATAGACAGGTCAACGATACCGCGATCATCCCGTGCGAAATACCCTAGTCTCACCGCCTTCTACTAATAAGAGCACGAACCCATGGGTCTGATTTTCACCAAAATAATTTCCCAGGTGGCGTTATTGCCGCTGGCAACGTGTTGGGGAAGTGAACGCATTAGATAGCACAGGGCTGGTACCCGATATCGGGTCGCAGATCCAAACATCAACCATAGTCTTAGTAATTTTTGTAGAGCATAAGTGTAATTATTACAGATATTATTGCATAACAATTCTATAATAATTGTATTATTAATAAATATATACGATAATAAGCTATTATTCTAGCTAGTATCTTTGATTATTGCATCAATAATGGCACTATGGCGAACAAGACTGCGCCTCTTCTACCTTCGACATTCAGGCTGCTTGCCGAGTTTGGCGAGAGGCTAAAACTTGCGCGTCTGCGCCGGAAGCTCACGGCCAAGTTGGTGGCCGAACGGGCCGGAATGTCGCT
>JBDTGB010000074.1:0-2944 GCA_039937635.1 Burkholderiaceae bacterium
CTTCGGCCGCCTGTTTGTAGCCAACCCCGACCTGCCGCATCGGCTGGCGGAGGGCCTGCCGCTGGCCGATTTCGATGCCAGCACTTTGTTTGGCGGTGGCGAACACGGCTATACCGATTATCCAACGTGGCAAGATACCGACGAGACGGCGCAGTGCCTGGAAACTGGAGAGCCCACCGAATCTGGAAGCTAGTGCACCAGATAGGATAAGCGGCGAAATAGTTCCCCGAAGCTTGCAATCGTCAGACCGAGCAAGGGAAGGATGGCGCAATTCAATGACACTCTGGATTCTGACTTCGTTGCTTCATTCACAATGCTCACCGCCCTGGATTTTCGTGGAGTTTTCCCATCATGCCGCTTTGGCCAAGTAGCGCTCGCTGACCGACCAGTAGCGCGACAGTGTCGTTAGCGGATAGTAAACTGCATATTTTCAGTCTTGGAGGACTCATCGGTCAATTCGACAATTCGGGCGGCTGTAGCGCCTGACGGGTCAAGGCCTCTGCCACCTGCGCCACCGTGGCGGCGACGGCGCCGCCCGTCTCGATCCAGGTCCAGTTAACCGGGCCCGCGTCGCGTGCAAGCTGCGCGCGCACCACTTCCACAGTCGCATCAGAAGCGTCGCCTCGGCGCGCGTCAACTCGGGCAAAAAGAGCGTCGGGACGGGCGTGAAGCCAGAAACCTGTAAAAGGGACTCTCGCACCGAGAGCCATTTGTTCAATCTGTTCACGATCGGTCAGCCGATCAAACACAGCATCAACAAGCACCGCGTGGCCAGTGGCAAGGGCTGCCCGCGCATTTTGAGCTAAAACAGCATAGACCCGCTCTGAAGCCTCTGGAAGGTATGCCTGTGCCGACAAGGGTGTCTCGGCCGATACCCCATGAAGGCGTTTGCGGATGCGATCACTCGCAAGCAGCCGCGCGCCGGGCGCGGGTCCGACCCCGCCCGCGATTGCCACTGCGATGGTGGATTTTCCAGTGCCGCTCAGGCCTCCGATCGCGACCAGACGCGCCGGCACTGGCGCGAGAAGCCGCAGCGCCAATGCGACATAGGCTTGGGCCTCGCAAACAAGCTCTTCACGGCATTGGCCTGTCTCCTGCTCGGCCTGCGTCGCCGTGACATGGGCGCGGATAGCCGCTCGTATGGCCATGAAAAATGGCATCAGTGCAAGCCCATCGATTTCGTCGCGTTCATCCAGATAACGATTAAAAACGAGATTGGCGCTTGATTCAAGGCCGCGATGCCACAGATCCATAAGTAAAAAAGCAAGGTCGGACAACACGTCTACGGTCGCGACTGCATCGTCGAACTCAATACAATCGAAAAGCGTTGGCGCGCCGTCCACCAGGCAGATGTTGCGCAGGTGCAAATCGCCATGGCATCGACGTACCTTGCCCGCCTGCGCGCGCGCATTCAGAAGCTCTCCATGGCGATCAAGAGCCATCCGCAATTCCGAGGTTAGTCTCGCGATCATGTCCGGCGCAAAGAAACTTGTCGCAGCAAACGACTGCTCGTTGACATCAAGCACCGTTGAAACGCAAACGGCTCCTGCTCGACGATGATCAATGACAGCGTCCGCATGGAAGCGCGCGACTGTGCGCGCCAACTCCGTCATCAGTGCCGGCGTCAACTGGCCACGCGTTGCCATCCTGTCAAATGGTGTATCTTCGTTGGAATGTATTGCTTCATTAAAACGTCCAAGCGCAGCCAAGGATGCATAGATTGATCCATATCAAGCACGCCGATCGTGTGCAGTCATAGACTGGCCAAACATTCACCAATTATCCTCTACAGGAGGTTGACATGCTTGGACGTATCGCACTTGATCTAACCAAAGACGCTAATCAGAGACGCCGCGTGCAGGCCGCCATTGGGCTTGCGACACAGCACAAAGCTGAATTAATCGGAATTTGCACTGACCCTCCAACGCCGCAATATATGTACGACGAAGCTGGCATACCTGAACAAGTCCTGACCATGCTGCTTGACCGAATCGCAGAAGAAAAATCCGAGACCAGGCAATTTTTCCTGAAACAAGCCGCAGAGGCGGGCGTCCGAGCTGAATGTCGCCTGCCCAGAGGCCCGGTCGAAGAAGTTCTGGCTTTGCACGCCCGTTTTTGCGATTTGCTGGTAATGAGCCAAGCCGACCGGTCCGAGTCGACGTGGGCGATGCCGCCCAATGTGGCTGAATCGGTAATCATGTCGGCAGGCCGTCCGGTATTGATGATTCCTTACGCAGGTGATGTCGGACGCCCCATTGGACGGAAAATACTGTTTTGCTGGGACTATGGCCGCAGGGCGGCGCGAGCATTGGCCGATGCGGCGCCCATTCTGACCCAGGCGTTGGAGCTGGCTGTTCTGACCGTCGACCCTCAGCCCGAAATGCTGCGTTCGCGTGATATCGAACCCAATGATCTGTTGGCCTACTGCGCCGAGCGCGGTTACCCCGCTCCGAAAGAAGTTCATACGGGCAGCATAAATATAAGTGTTGGAAACGCCATTTTGAACGCGGCTGCCGATTATGGCTGCGACCTAATCATCATGGGTATATATAACCGCAGTCGAGTACGCGAATGGATACTCGGGGGCACGTCAAAAACGCTGCTCCAATCAATGACCGTACCCATACTGTTTTCTCACTAAAGTGCCAAGGGTAGCCATATCAAGCACTATTTCGGCCCGCCCAGACCGACAGTTTGAATCCGGCGGACTAAGACTAATTGAGACCTTGTTGATCTGGAACAAATACTGAAATAGCAAAGTGCGTAGCGTTGAGCTTTCCAGTTCACGTTTATTGAAAAGGTCGCACTATGGCGCAGCGGATCATCGATCTTACCTTGGCAGTGCTGGCCAGCATTGTCAGCTTTCTGTTGTCCTGGCCGTATTGGCGCGACTTCGAATACTGGCCCGAATCGCATGCCATGTGGCAGGTTTACTTCATAATCG
>JBDTGB010000075.1:0-4857 GCA_039937635.1 Burkholderiaceae bacterium
GCCATGGCGTGCCCGCCGAATTTAAGAATGATGCCGGGGTGGCGCTTGGAGACCAGATCGAGCACGTCGCGCAGATGTACGTCCGGGATCGATCGACCCGAGCCGCGTAGCTCGCCCGAGTCGGAACGGGCGAAGGCCAGTGCCGGGCGCCAGTAGGTTTCCTTTAGCCTTGAGGCCACCAGCCCGATCACGCCCTGATGCCAGCCGGGGTTGTAAACGCACACTGTTGCGCCCACGATGGGAGTGGATTCTTCGAAAGCCGCCAGCGCTTGCGCGCGCATGGTCGTTTCGATTGAGCGGCGCTCCTGGTTCATGGCGTCGAGTTCGCGTGCCAGTTGCAGTGCAAGGTTTTCGTCGTCCGTGCTCAGACAGTTAATGCCCAGACTCATGTCGGCCAGACGTCCCGCTGCGTTGATTCTTGGGCCTAGCGCAAAACCCAGGTCAAATCCGCTGGCTTGGTTGGGGTCGCGCGCCGCCACCGCGAATAGCGCGCGCACGCCGGCATGCATGCGGCCGGTGCGCATTCGTTGCAGGCCCTGCGTTACGAGCAGCCGATTGTTGGCGTCAAGCTTGACCACGTCGGCCACCGTTCCCAGCGCGACCAGGTCCGCCAGGGCATCCAGTCGGGGGCCGCCGTCACTGGAGTAGACGCCGCGCCGCCGAAACTCGGCGCGCAGCGCCAGCATGAGATAAAAGATGACGCCCACGCCCGCCAGATTTTTGGAAGGAAACCCGCAGCCCGGTTGATTGGGGTTGACAATCACCAGCGCTTTGGGCAGCGCGTCGCCGGGAAGATGGTGGTCCGTGATGATTACATCGATACCCGCCAGAGTGGCGGCCTGAACGCCGTCGACGCTGGCGATGCCGTTATCGACCGTGATCAGGATGTCGGGCTTTCCGTTTCGGTGCTGTAGCGCCAGATTCACCACGGCGGGCGACAGGCCGTAGCCGGTTTCGAAGCGGTTAGGCACCAGGAAATCGACGTTCGCGCCCATGCCGCGCAAAGCGCGCAGGCCCACGGCGCAGGCCGTTGCGCCGTCGCAGTCGTAATCGGCAATAATCAACAAGCGCTTTTTCGCTTGAATCGCGTCGGCCAGCAGCTTTGCGGCGTGGTCGCTTTGGGTAAGTTGGGCGGGCGGAATCAGAGCCGACCACTTAAGTTGTGTTTCGCTGGCGCGCGTTACGCCGCGCGCGGCCCACAGGCGTGAAAGCAGCGGATGGATGCCGGCTGCTTCCAGGGCCTGCGCCGCCGGGTAATTGACGCAACGATCGCTTAGTTTTGGGGTGACCACCACTTGCTCCATGATTGGTTGCCGCCTGGCAGCCAGCGGGTCCATCGGCCTAGCGCTTTTGGCTTTAATTCGACAATGCGTTCGCGGCCGATCAGCACGATCTCGGGCGTGGTTTTATGTTGCGCCATAGGCTGGAAAACGCTTCTTTCTAGCTCGCTGAGCGCGTCAACCCAGTTGCCCCAGTCGTGTTTCAAGCTGGGGGCCAGCAACGCATCGTAAGTTTTAGCTTCTTTGCGTGGGCGCCTGTCGGGGAATTGGTTCGCGGCGGCGCCTCCGAATAGCCAAAGACTATTGATCGGGGCCAGTCCCTGATCCGAGCGGGTTTGATTGACCGGGTTTTCGAACCACAGCATTTGCAGCTCGTTGACCAATCGCCGCCACGGCCGGGCAGCGATATCTTGCGGCCACCAGTCGTTGACCGAGCTTATGCCGACCAGCAGCGGGCTGGCGCACAAGGGAGCGAAATCTTTTGGAATATCGATACGCCAGCGCTCGGCGCCGGTATGATGCAGGGCAAAGCCCGTTCCTTCGAATAAGCGTTGCGCCGATTCGAATAACGCTACACTTTGATCTGTTGAGATCGCCAGTTCCCGCGCAGGCAGTAATGCGGCGCCATCGCGCGATGGGGATACATGCACTAGCTCGGTCAGCCAGACGATCTGATCGGATTTGGCGGGCGGCTCGGGGAACTGATCAAATGGGGCGGAATTGTTCAGCCACAAAGGGCCCAGGCCCGAGCTAAGGTTCTGCCCCGCGCCGGGTTTGAATTCAAGCGCGCCGAGCAGCCATTGTTCGTAGGGCGTGCAACCCGTTTCGGCAGGGTTGGTTGTTTGAACGGCGGCATGGCTTTGTTGCAGCCAGCCTGCCAGGGTGGGAGCGGCCTTTAGCACGTAAGGAGTCAGTTCGCGCGCTTCACGGGGGTCGGGCAGCGCGCCAGGGAGTACGATTTGCATTCCGGAATTGTAATGTTTATGTTGAAACGGTGATTAATTGACCATGTCGTATGAATTGTGGATAGGGGCACGCTATGCCGGGCTGGCTGGAGCCAGACGGCGGGGTGGCGGGCATGATCGTTTTGTGTCGTTCATCGCAGCCAGTTCCATGGCGGGTATCGCGTTGGGGGTGGCGGCGTTGATCGTGGTGCTTTCCGTCATGAACGGCTTTCAGACGCAGGTGCGGGATCGCATGTTGTCTGTTTTGCCCCATATCGAGCTGTATGTACCCGGGGTTGCTCCCGAGCAGGTATTGGGTCATTGGCGGCAAATTGCGCAAGATGCGGAAAAAAATAAAGAAGTCAAGGGAGCCGCTCCGTTTGTGGCCGCGCAAGGCATGGTTGTGCGCGGCGAATCTTTAAGCGGTGTTCAGATTCGCGGCATTGATCCGCCTCTCGAGGCCTCTGTGTCCGATCTTGGCAATCAGATGATCGACGGCGACATTAAATCCTTGACGCCGGGCAGTTTTTCCGTTGTTTTGGGCAATCAGATCGCCGCGTCTCTGGGTGTCCATACCGGCGACACGGTATTGGTGCTTGCACCGCAAGGCTCGGTTTCGCCCGCCGGCTTTGCGCCGCGCATGCGGCAATTCACTGTATCGGGAATCTTTTCTTCAGGCTATTACGAATACGATGCGTCGCTGGCATTTGTGAACTACGAAGATGCCGCCAAGGTATTTCGCGACAGTGGCGCCAGCGGCGTGCGTCTGCGCATTGCCGACATGCAAAAAGCGCCGCTGGTTGCACAACAGCTTATGAAGATCATGCCGCCTTTCGTGCAGGCTAAAGACTGGACGCAAAACAACCGCACATGGTTTGCCGCCGTGCAGACTGAAAAGCGCATGATGTTTTTAATTCTGGCTCTGATCGTGGCCGTGGCGGCGTTTAACTTGTTGTCGTCACTGGTGATGGCGGTGAAAGATAAACAGTCCGATATTGCCATTTTGCGTACTTTGGGGGCAAACCCCAACGAGATCGCCAAAATATTTTTAGTGCAAGGCTCATTGATCGGAGTGGTGGGCACCTTGTTGGGCGTGGGTTTTGGCATGGCGCTTGCCTATAATATTGATGTGATCGTGCCGTTCATCGAACGTTTGCTGGGAGTGCAATTCTTGCCGCAACAAATCTACTTTATCAGCGAGCTGCCTTCTAATCCGCAGTTATCCGACATTATCACGATCGCCGTCACGTCCTTGATTCTTTCCCTTCTTGCGACGTTATACCCAAGCTGGCGGGCCTCGCGCTTGCAACCCGCGCAGGTGCTGCGCCATGACTAAGGACGTAAACACATACGCGCTACGCGCCGTTGATTTGGTCAGGACTTATGAAGAAAGCGGCTCGCGAGTCGAAGTCCTGCGCGGCGTCAGCTTGCATGTCGACCAGGGTGAAATGGTGGCTATTGTGGGCGCCTCGGGGTCGGGAAAAAGCACCTTGCTGCACACACTGGGTTTGCTGGACACGCCAACTTCGGGGTCGGTATTTATTAATGGCGTTGCCGCCAAAGGCTTGTCCGAGACCGAGCGCAGCCGTTTGCGCAATCGTAGTCTGGGCTTCGTGTACCAGTTTCATCATCTGTTGTCTGAATTTTCCGCGCTCGATAATGTGGCCATGCCGTTGATCGTGCGCAGGGAAACGCGCGCCCGGGCGCGTGAACAGGCGCAAATTGTGCTTGAACAGGTGGGGCTGGCTCAGCGGGTCAGTCATTATCCTGGCCAGCTTTCGGGTGGCGAGCGTCAAAGAGTCGCTCTGGCCCGCGCTTTGGTGACGCGTCCGGCGTGCGTGCTGGCCGATGAGCCCACAGGCAATCTTGATCGTTATACGGCGGAAACTATGTTCGACCTGCTTGTGCAAGTCAACAAGGAGTTCGGCACGGCCTTTGCCATTGTCACGCACGATTCTGCTTTGGCGGCGCTGGCCCATCGCCAGTTGTACATGGATAAAGGGCGGCTGGTGGACGCTATTTATGCTGATCGACACGCATTGTCATCTTGATGCCTCGGAGTTTTCGCTCGATCGTTCGGCGGTTATCGAGAGGGCGAGGGCGGCTGGCCTGACCGCCATTGTGATTCCTTCCGTCGCGCGCTCTAATTTTGACGACGTCCGCGACTTGGCTCATTCGTTTGAAATGGGTGCGTATGCCTTGGGGATACACCCCATGTGCGTGCCGCGCGCCAGCGACGATGATCTGCTGGCTTTGGAGTCGCGCATCAAGGCAGCGCTTGACGACCCCCGTCTTGTTGCCATTGGGGAAATCGGTCTGGATTTTTTTATTCCAGAGTTAAAACAGCCCGAGATTCGAATCAAGCAGGAACGCTTCTATGCAGCGCAACTGGATCTGGCGCTGCGTTACGAATTACCCGTTTTGCTTCACGTGCGCCGTTCGCAAGACGTCCTGTTAAAGCATCTGCGCCGACGCTCTCGCATTGGCGGTATTGCTCATGCGTTTAATGGCAGCTTTCAGCAGGCGGACGAATTCCTGAAGCAGGGATTTGCGTTTGGATTCGGCGGCGCCATGACCTTTACGCGCGCGTTGCAAATTCGCCGCCTGGCGGCACAGTTGCCTCTGGATTCGCT
>JBDTGB010000076.1:0-2076 GCA_039937635.1 Burkholderiaceae bacterium
ATCGGCGAAGACCAGTCGTTCGGGTTTTTAAGCGCCCAGGTTTTGTCTTTCAAGCCTTGCACCGCCAAATGCATGACGGCGGCTTCAATAGCTTCCTTGACGCAAAGCTGGGCGGGCTCGTTGTGCGTTATCCCGGCTTCGATCTCGAGCAATTCTTTGAAGTCGATGAACTTGAATACGCTGGGATGGATCTCGTACGAATAGATCGTCTTGGTGGTGGATACGCTTTGCAGTATTTCGCCGCTGTCTATGTCGACACTACGAAGATTCACCGTCACCTGATCAACCCGGTATTGGGTGGTCAAGCCGATACCCAGGAATTGCGCTCCCACGCCGCCGGTGCGCACATTGCTGTCATAGGCAACGACGCCCCCTTCAATCAGCACAGAAGCCGGCATTAGCGATGGACCCCGGCTTGCCGGGCCTTGCGTCTTTCCCGCAGGCTCATTGATAGCGCGCAAAATTCTGCGCTCGATCAGCAGTTCTTACAGCCCTTCGCGCTCCACCGGGATGAACCAGCGCGAGTCTTTCAGCGCCTTTATTAGTATCGACGCCGCTCCTTGCGTGACTGACGTCGAAAAACTGCTGTCGGGCGCGGGCTTGTACTGGCCCGTCTGGTCACGAAAGCCGTATACCGCCACAGTCACCCTGGCGCGGGGCGGCGGCAACAGCAACAGATCGCGAGTTGAAGGGGTTGCGGGGGTCAGCTGGGCGGCGCCTTGTATGCCAGCGGCGGTATGCGGCGGCGCCGCGCACGCACCCAGCAATGCCAGACTGACGGCGGCGACACAGGCACGAAGCAGCCGGCGATTTTTCTTGGGGCTTGTCAGCCCGCGCTGGCGGTTCATTGCCCCACCTGAAATGAAGTTTGGGCGCCGCTTGCTTTGTCGGTCGTGGTGATTTTCAGCAATCCGCCGCCTACGTCAACGACACTAATTGAGAAATCGCTTGTTTCGACAGTTCCGGGATGCAGCGTGCCATCGGTCCCTATGATTTGAGACGATGCCGTCGACGCTACGCGGCTTAGAATGGAACGCTGCAGGGTGTTGTTGAAGTCCTGCAAAGGCGTCGTCTGGGCACCGAGCAGGCCGGCATCCAGGGAGGGATCGGTGTACTTGTTTTGCGCCTGCGCCTTGTCCATAAGCACGGCCCCATTGAAAGGGTTGCCGCCGAACGCGGGGTTCACTGGGGTGTATATTAGTTGCGCTGCGGTAGCGCCGCCGCAAACGGTCGACATCAGGAGCACCGCAAAGGTTTGCCTGATGTGGTTTGTTGGTTTGGTCATGATTTCTCTTTTCATTTACATCTCCTCGGGCGCGAGATCCACATCGGTGAACAACGAACGTTGGATGTTGATGTCAGTTACATTCTTATAAACAAAATCAACGGCTTGCATACTTATCGCTTTGGTGGCCGAGCGGGCTGGCGGCAAAAATGTGTGAAACACTCGCGTTTGTCTGTAATCGATCCAGATTTCACTGCCCCATCGGGCTGTCGGACGCTCATAGATGGAAAGTGAAAGGCGCTCGTTGCCATGAATAGCTTCCCATTTAGCGGTAAAATACTGGTAGAAATCCCACCCTAGTACGGTAATGGTGCGACTCGTGATTACCCCGCCCAGCAAATTTTGTTCGGAGGCAGGGCGGCTTTCGTCGGAAATAGAATTGGCTGCCGGAGTCGATCCTGCGTACGCAAGCGGTGTTGCCAATAAGAAGGCAACAACGACGCTGAGACGTCTGTCCGACAATTGCATTTGGTTTCTCCTCTTGTTGCAATTCGTATCAACGACTGGTTTTTTGTTTACTACTGCCACGTTTCCTTAACGTCTCGAAACAAAATCAATGGCTCCATCATATGTAGGCGGAATCACGGGCGATATGGGTCATATGAGGTAATCCCGATGGCCCTAAATGGATAGGTCGTCGGCATTGAATTCTTGAACTTCACTTCCTCAAGCGCCGATGGAATTTGTGCTAGAATCGCCTTCGTCGCGGGCCTGTATTGGTTTGATGACCGGCTGGCCCCGATTGGTTATTGTTAAATTCGGGGCGTAGCGCAGCCTGGTAGCGCACTTGC
>JBDTGB010000077.1:0-2001 GCA_039937635.1 Burkholderiaceae bacterium
TGACGCGCCTCGGCAGCGCGCCGCTAATTCAGCGTTTTGGCACTGAATTCACGTCGGGGCGCAACATTGCCGACGCCCTTATCACGTTCCCTGATCAACGTATTTTCGATGGAATGAAAGCGGGCTGGATGGCTGCATGGGTGCCGCCGGAGCTCAAAGCGTTTCCCGCCAGTGTGAATTACGAAAACAAGAACATGCTGTTCAACATTCAGACGGCGCGCGAAGCAATTATCTGGAACAAACAAAAGGTTAAGCCCGCCGATGCGCCCAAAGAATGGTCTGATTTATTCGACCCGCGCTGGAAAGGCAAGGTCGGCATGAATCCTCCCTGGCGCTCTGTCTCGATTCAGGGCGTTGTCGCTCTTTGGGAAAAGCTTGGGTTGGGCGATACGGCCGCCAAACTCAAGGCTAATAACGTGCGCTTTTTTGAAGGCTCGGGCGGAATATTGCAAGCCGTCATCCGTGGCGATATCTACGTCTCCGAAATAACCGATTTGCCTGTGAACGTTGCGTTGGCCGACGGCGCGCCGATCGGGTTCGTTTATCCGAAGTCGGGCACGTCTTTGTCGGAAGGCTATATTTTTGTTGCCGCCAAGGCGCCTCATCCGAACGCTGGCCGGGTCTTCACCAACTGGTTGTTGACTGAAAGGGGCCAAACTCTGTTGCAGAAGTTTGCTGGGCTTTCGGCAACGCGCCCGGGCATACCTCCTTTGTCGCACTTGCCCGCCACCTCCACATTGTCCAACACGGTGAAT
Organism: Burkholderiaceae bacterium; assembly: GCA_039937635.1. Lineage (GTDB taxonomy): Bacteria > Pseudomonadota > Gammaproteobacteria > Burkholderiales > Burkholderiaceae_B > JBDTGB01. The sequence continues at coordinate 756 of JBDTGB010000077.1, forward strand.
GGCCTTTCGCTGACCCCTCCGGAAAAGCAAAAAGAGATCGTCGATCACTGGCGCACAGTATTTGGCGTTCAGTAACAACCGGGAAAGTGCCTGTGGCATCACACAGGCGCTTGTCGGACAATCAAAAGCGAACAAGAGATCAAAAACTTGAGCATGGCTAATCCCGAGAGTCATACTTCGCTGGTGGCGGCCGAACAGCCGGTGTTGGTGAACAAGTCGGACACCTTGTTTGATGGGGGGCGTTTGCTGGGCGGGCTTTATATCGCCACTTTCGTTATCGTGGCTTTGTTGGTCGTCATCCCTCTGGTTGCGCTAATTTATGGCAGTTTGCGCAGCTCGGCACCAGGTTTGCCAGGCCAGTGGACTCTTGAAAACTGGGCTGGTCTTGTCTCGCCGGGTGTCGTTAATACCTTCGTTACGACAATTGGCGTCGGCATCGCCGCCAGTGTTCTCGCCGCTGTGGTTGGCACCGCCATTGCTATTATTGTGCATCGCACTGATTTTCCAGGCGGCGGCGTCGTTACGGCGCTGGTCAGCCTCAGCTTTTTTCTGCCCTCGTTTATTCTAGCGATGGCGTGGATCATTATCGGCTCGCCCGGCGGGCTGATCAATGGTGTGCTCGACGCTATCCTTGGTTTGCACGGCTGGCGCGTGGATGCCTATACCGTGGCGGGTATTATTTTTGTCATGGCATTGCACGAGGTTCCTTTCGTCTATCTGCTCATGCGCGGCCCGATTTTGGGAATGGATGCGACATTCGAAGAAGCGGCGCGAGCCTCCGGCGCTTCACCTTATTCGGTGTTGCGCAGAATCACGCTACCACTGTTAAGTTTTTCCCTGACCTCAAGCGTCGTTCTTTCTTTCATCTTGTCGATCGAACAGTTCGCCATTCCGGCCCTGATGGGAATTCCAGGGCATGTCACTGTGCTTGCCACGCAGCTATATCTATTGGTGCGTTTTCCGCCGCCTGATTATGGCCTGGCCGCATCGATTGGTCTCACACTTAGCGTGCTGACCGGCATAGCGATCTGGTTGCAGCGGCGCATCGCGCGCAAGAATCGGCTGATTGTGACAACAGGTAAGGCGGGTCGCCTTACGCCTGTTCCGTTAGGCCGATGGAAGTGGGCAGCGGGTACCCTGTGCTGGGGCTACATCACGCTTGCGCTGATTTTGCCGGTCCTTATTTTGGCCTATGTTTCGGTGCTGAAGTATTTCACGGCCAATCCGTTCGAAGGGGCGTACACCC
>JBDTGB010000078.1:0-2906 GCA_039937635.1 Burkholderiaceae bacterium
GCACCGGCCCCACTATCACAACGTTTGTGGCGTACGCGCTAGAGGGCAAGGTTTCCAAGAACCCCGAGAAGTTCGGCCACGGCGCGATCGAAGGCGTGGCTTCGCCCGAAGCCGCCTCGCATTCCAAGACGCAGGTGGACTTTATTCCCACGATGACGCTGGGCATCCCGGGCGACGAGGTCATGGCGCTGATGCTGGGAGCCTTGCTGATTCAGGGTATCCAGCCCGGACCGCAACTGATCATTTCGCACCCTGATATTTTCTGGGGCCTGATTGCAAGTTTTTGGGTCGGCAACCTGTTGCTGGTGCTGTTGAACGTGCCGTTAATTAGCGTATGGGTCAAGCTGTTGCAAGTACCTTACCGATATTTGTTCCCATCCGCTTTGTTCTTTATTGCTGTCGGGTGCTATAGCACGAACAACAGCCTGTTCGAAGTGGGTGAGGTGCTGGTTTTCGGCGTCGTGGGCGCAGTGCTTATCTACCTGGATTTTTCGGTGGCGACAGCGTTGCTGGGTTATGTGCTGGGCCCCATGATTGAAGAGAACTTTCGCCGCGCGCTTTTGCTTTCTCGCGGGGACATCCTGGTCTTTGTGGAGCGCCCGATCAGCGCCTGGTTCATCGGCGCTTCGGCCCTCATGATTTTCCTGCAGATTGTCTCGTTCACGTGGAAGAAGCACCGGCGGAGCAAGGGAACCCTTCCCATCGTGCCGGCGACATCGTTCGTCGAATGATCTATTTACCGGTCAGGCGTGGCCCGCGCGGGTAGTTCACCGCGCGGCATGAGCCGGATCATGTCGACGAAACCCACCTTTCCGATCAGTTCTTCGATCGTGTAGCCGCGATGGCGAATACTGCCCGGCTTCATGTCGATAATGGCGGTGCGCCTATCGTCGGCGCTTTGAGCGGCCGCGCAAGGGTCAGCGTGCTGACCAATATCGAGATTAGGGCGATGAAATTGCCGGCGTTCCCGTTCAAGGTCCTTAGATGAATTTATTTTCTCCCCTGCCTGATGTATCTTCGGGCGAGTGTATCGACGCCTTATTCGAACGCCCGGGTTGTCGCGTCGAGCGAATCGTGTCTTGGGGCCAGTCCAGCCCAGCGGGATTTTGGTATGAACAGGACTGGGACGAGTGGGTGCTGATTCTTGCGGGCGGTGCTGTGCTGACCATGGAAACGCGGCCGAAGCCGGTATCGTTGGCTTGCGGTGATTATTTGATGATTCCGGCTGGTGTCAGACATCGGGTCGAATCGACCGAAACGGAGACGCCGACAATCTGGTTGGCCATTCATTTCGCGAAATAGTGTTAAAAAGTCATCCTGTCAACGCCGCGAGCGGCATTAAATCATCGTAAAGGACCTGGGCCGGATGGGCGAACATAATGTCATCATGCTGGCGAGCATAGGCATCATCGCCATGTTTTGTCAGTGGGTCGCCTGGCGGTTGCGTGTACCCGCCATCCTCTTTCTTCTGCTGGCGGGTTTGATTGCCGGGCCGTTTACCGGATGGCTTGACCCCGACGCGCTTTTCGGCGAATTGCTGTTTCCGTTCATCTCTTTGTCGGTTGCCGTGATTCTGTTCGAAGGCAGCCTTACATTGCGGTTTCATGAAATCAGAGGACTTGAAAAAGTGGTGCGTCGCATTGTTAGCGGCGGAACGCTTATCACTTGGCTTGTCACCGCGATGGCCACTCACTGGATCATGGGTTTTGCGTGGGAACTGGCTGTCTTGTTTGGCGCCATCACTGTGGTGACGGGGCCCACAGTCATCGCGCCTTTGCTGCGCACGGTTCGTCCCGTCGCGCGGGTGGCCAATATCTTGCGTTGGGAGGGCATTATTACCGACCCCGTCGGGGCGCTCCTGGCTGTGCTTTCCTATGAATTCATTGTTTCGATAAAGGACAGCACCGCGTGGGGGCACGCGTTGATGACCTTCGGCGAAATCACTCTTATCGGCGCGCTCTCGGGGGTGTCCGCCGGTTTCGTGGTGGGTGAAATTCTTCGTCGAAACTGGCTTGCCGATTATCTTGTGAACGTGACGGTGCTTGCTCTGGTGTTTGCCGTGTTCGCTGTGTCCAACGAGATGCATTCCGAATCGGGGTTGCTTAGCGTGACGGTTATGGGTATCTGGATGGGAAACCGAAAGGATCTTCCGATTGAAGGGATTCTGGCCTTCAAAGAAACCCTAAGTCTGATGTTGCTGTCGACCTTATTTATTATTTTAGCTGCTCGTATGGATTTTGATAGTTTGCAGGCCTTGGGATGGCGCGGCCCTGTGGTTCTGGCACTTATGCTATTTATAGCGCGGCCGTTCGAGATGGTTTTTTCGACGTGGGGTTCCGCGTTGTCCTGGAAAGAGCGCGTCTTGCTCACTTGGATTGCGCCGCGCGGCATCGTGGCTGCCGCCGTTTCCGCTTTGTTTGCCATACGGCTTCAGCATCTGGGGCTTGCTCACGCGGATCAGTTATTGCCGTTGACCTTTATGGTGATTATCGGCACGGTCATCTTGCAAAGCATCACGGCGCGCCCTGTCGCGCTGGCATTGGGTGCTGTCGAACCCGACCCCGTCGGGTTCTTGATCGTGGGCGCAAACCCGGTGGCGCGTGCCATAGGCAGGGCATTAAACGATTCATCTATTCCCGTGCGCCTTTGCGACAGTGACTGGGAGAGCATCGCGAGGGCCCGAATGGCTGGTTTACCCACGTATTACGGCAACCCGGTCTCCGACGATGCGCAACGCAATCTGGATCGGGCCGGGCTGGGGCGTATGTTGGCCTTGGGGCCTAGCGATGATTTTAATGCGCTGGCAGCCACCCGATATCGCGACGAGCTCGGACGAAATAAGGTTTATACCTTGCCAAGCGAACGCAAGGGTGACGACGCAGGAAAGCACCACGTGGCGGCCTTGC
>JBDTGB010000079.1:0-4914 GCA_039937635.1 Burkholderiaceae bacterium
CGACAGGCCCCCGACAATCGCCCAGTCATCAATGACTATGTGCCCCGCAAGCTGTACGCTGTTGGCAATAACCGTATGACTGGCGATTTGGCAATCGTGGGCAATATGCACATACGCCATGATCCAGTTGTCGTCGCGCACCCGGGTCACGCCGCCACCTTGCACTGTGCCGGTGCTTATCGTTACGTACTCACGCACCGTGTTGCCATCGCCGATCTCAAGCTGCGTCGGTTCCCCGCCATATTTTTTATCTTGTGGAATGCCGCCAATTGAGCAAAATCGATAAAAATTATTGTTAAGCCCTATCGACGTGCGGCCGTCAATAATGCAATGAGGCCCGACCACCGTGCCCGCGCCAATGCTCACATGCTCGCCAATAATACTGTAGGCGCCAATCGCCACGTCGCCGGCAATCCGCGCGGACGGGGCCACAATGGCCGTTGCATGAATCAGACCACCCATTACTCTTCCAGAATGCGGATAGCGCACATCAAGCGAGCTTCCGCAACGACTTGCCCGTCAACAGTCGCTTTACCCGTATATTTGCAGAGCGCGCGGCTAATTCGATCGGCGACCACGTCGAATCGCAATTGATCCCCTGGAACAACTGGACGGCGAAAACGAGCGTCGTCCACCCCGACAAGGTAATAGCCAATTTTTTTATTCACCAGGCTTACATCGCTGGCGCCCTCAAACGAAAACAAAGCTGCCGCCTGAGCCATTCCTTCAAGAATCATGACCCCCGGCATAACTGGATGATGAGGGAAGTGACCAGTAAAAAACGGCTCGTTTATGGTGACATTCTTAATGGCCACAATGCTCTTGCCCGGAACCATCTCAAGCACTCGATCAACCAGCAGCATTGGATAGCGATGAGGCAACCGCTCCATAATTTGTTTTATATCGAGTTCCATTTTTTTATCCTGCAAGCAAAAATCGATTAAGGCGTGATGTTCTGATTCATTGATCGCCCTTGCTCAGCGCGTTCAGACGCCGCCGCAACAGCGCAAGCCGGGACACAACGGCTGTGTTGCGCTGCCATTGCGAATGTTCAGCAAGGGGATACACCCCAGTGTAGCGTCCAGGCTTGCGTATATCCGAAGTCACGGCCGTGCCGCCCGATATATGCACGTCATCGGCCAGAACGAGGTGCCCGGCCAGCATGGCGGCCCCCCCTATCGTGCAACGCTTGCCGATTGTTGTCGACCCGGCGATTCCGACACAGCCGGCCATAGCCGTGTAATCGCCGATTTTACAATTGTGCCCAATCATGATCTGATTATCGATCTTGACGCCATTGCCGATTTCGGTGTTATCCAGCGCCCCCCGATCAATCGTCGTATTGGCGCCGATTTCAACATCGTCGCCCACTACCACGCCGCCGAGCTGAGCTATTTTCAACCAGGCTCCCGGAGTTTGTTCCGGGTTGGGCGCAAAGCCAAAGCCGTCGGCGCCCAGCACAACGCCCGAATGCAAAATGGCACGATCGCCGATGGCCACGCCATGGTAGAGCGTCACCCGCGCATGCAACAGACAATCGCGCCCCAGCGTTGATTTTTCACCCACGATGCAAGCCGGGCCCAGACGCGAACCCTGGCCAATGCGCGCTTGGGCGCCAATAACGCAAAACGCCCCAATACTGACGCCGTTCGCAATACTGGCGGACGGATCAACCACGGCACTTGGATGGATGCCAGTTTCCAGCGTGGTCAGTCGATGTCGGTCAAACCACTGCGCCAGCAAGGCGTACAGCAGATAGGGCTGGCTGCACAAAACCACGCCATAGGCACGCCGGCCCGCCGGCAATACCGCATAAACATCGGGCTCCATAATGACAGCCGCCGCGACGCAATCCTGAAGTTGCGATTGCAATTTACGGTTTGACAAAAAGCTGATTTCAGTGGGCCCCGCCGCAAGCAATGAACTAAGCCCCTGAATAGCCGGCGTGGGCCTACCCGGCAAGTCGACGATCTCGTAGCCCAAACCGATGGTGTTCGCGTCAGCCAATAGCTCGTGTAAGGTAGGCGCCTGGCCTGGCGCTAGCAATACCGGCATAGAGCCTTAACCACCCAGTGCTTTCATCACCTGATCGGTGATATCGATCTTTGGGCTGACGGTGACGGCATCTTGAATGATCAAGTCGTAATGTTGGTCATTGGCGATTCTCTTGATGGAAGCGTTGGCCTTTTCCACAATGGCCGAGAACTCTTCATTGCGCCGACGATTAAAGTCTTCCTGGAACTCGCGCCGCTTGCGTTGCAAGTCGGCGTCGAGGTCAGCCAGCTTGCGCTGACGCTTGACGCGCTCGGCTTCGGACAGCACCGGAGCGTCTTTATCAAGCTGTTGAGCCTGGCTGCGCAAGTTATTGGCCAAACGCTGCAGATCGGAATCGCGGCCCTTGAACTCGGCTTCGATTTTGGATTGAGCGGCTTTAGCGGGCTTCGAGTCACGCAAGATCTTTTCAGTGCTTACGAAACCGATTTTTGTCCCCTGCGCCATTACTTGGGCCGGCGCGGCCACAACCACCATCGCGCCCAGCACCGTTGCCAGCACCAAAGCCCGATTACCGCGACAAATACTGCGGCTTAGCGCCGAAAGTTTTAATACCATTTGAGACTTCATGAAAAATCTACCTTGCACAGAGCGGAGATAAAAAGGTTATTGTGCCATTAAATAGGCCACATCAAAAACCAGTGCCGATCTGGAACTGGAACGCCTGCTTGTCGTCGCCCGCCTTAGCGTTAAGCGCGCGGCCAAATGACAGTTGCAATGGGCCCAGAGGCGACTGCCAGGACAAGCCAATACCCGCTGAATAACGCCAGCCGCATGGGTCTTCCACAGAGCTATTGTTAAAGCCCGCCGAGCAGCTCAGCCCGCTGCCGTTGGAAACCTGTCCCGCGTCAGTGAACAGGAACCAGCGCAAGGTTCGATCACGCGTGGCGCCTGGAAACGGTAAATACAATTGAACACTGCCCGCGATACGGCGCGCACCGCCCAGATAATTTCCCGTTGCGACATCGCGTGGTCCCAGCGATGCGCCTTCGTAACCGCGAACCGAGCCGATGCCGCCGGCATATACATCTTTGATTATCGGGAAGGTTTTGCCGCCGTACGATTTACCCCAATCAGCCAAACCGTTGAAAGCCAGCGTAAAACTGCGTCCGAGCGGCAAATAATACTGCTGCTGACCGCTTAACATGTAGTAACGCAAATTCATGGTGGAAACATCGCCCGAAAGGCGCGTATAGCTGCCTTTAGTGGGGGCTATGGCGCTATCGCGCGTATCCTTGGACCATCCCAGGTTAAAGATGGCGGCGTTAGTCGTGCGGCCGTACTCGTTGACAAAATCGGTGTAAGCCTGAGGCGGCGTACTACCTAGATTAATGCTGTTGCGCTCGAACCGCACGCCCGTAAACACGCGATCAAATTCGGAAATAGGCACGCCAAAGTTCAGACCAGCGCCAATCGCGGTTACCTGGTAATTGTCGTTGCTGCCCGTGGCGCTGGACACGTTGTAGGGAGTCGTGCGCTGGTAGTAAAGCGATGTGGTTTTGCTAATGCCGTCCTTGGTCCAATACGGATTGGTGTGGGACAACACCACCGCCCTATTGATTGCGCTGGTGTTTGCTTGCAGAGACAGAGTATCGCCGCTGCCGAACACATTGTCCTGGCTAATGCCCGCGGACAAAATCAGCTTGTCGGTCGAGCCGTAACCTACTCCCAGATTCACCAGGCCCGTCGGCTTTTCTTTTACATCGACCGCAACGTCCACCTGATCGGGGGAGCCCACAACCGGCGTTGTGTGCACATTGACATCGCTGAAGTAGCCCAGGCGGTCGATTCGATCGCGCGACGACTTGATGCTGGACGCATCGTACCAGGCCGCTTCCTGTTGGCGAATCTCGCGGCGAACGACTTCATCGCGCGTGCGGGTGTTGCCGCCAATCTGGATGCGTCGCACATACACGCGCCGCCCCGGATCCACGTAAAAGGTCAGATCGGCCTGGTGTTTTTCCCGGTCGAGCACCGGGTTGGGGTTGACATTGGCGAAGGCATAACCAAGTCCACCCAGGTAATCCGTAACGGATTTGGCACTTGCGTTGGTTTTTGCCGCCGAGAACACTTCGCCGTCTTTTACTGTGATTAGCGGTGAAATTTTGTCATTCAAACCAAGCAATTCCCCCGCGACCTTGACGCCGCGCACAGTGTAAGGCTTGCCTTCGTGCACCGTGAGCGTAATGAATATTCCTTGCCGATCAGGCGAAATCGACACCTGCGCCGGTTCGGAAGAATATTCAAGATAGCCCCGATCCAGGTAATAGGAACGAAGGCGTTCAACGTCGCCCTCGAGTTTTTCGCGGGAATACTTATCAGTGCCGGTATACCACGTCATGACGCCCGATGTGGTCAATTCAAGCTGATCAAGCAGCGTGCCTTCAGAAAAAGCGTGATTGCCAATAATCTTGATTTGCTTGATTTTGGCCCGGTCGCCTTCGAAAATATCGAAGCTGACCCCTACCCGGTTGCGCGGCAGAGGCGTGATGATCGAACTGATGTCGACCCCGTACTTGCCTTTGGACAGATATTGTTGCTTGATTTCAAATTCGGCGCGCTCGAGCATCGAGCGATCAAAGACACGGCCTTCGCCGAAACCCACCTGCAGCAATGATTTGGTAATGGCCTTGGCGTCGAACTCGTGCATGCCATTAAAGCTGACCGACGCGATGGTAGGCCGTTCGACAACAGTAACAACCAGGACGTTGTTTTCGGAATCTATTTTGACATCGCTAAAAAAACCTGACGAGTACAAGCGCTGAATGGCCGCCGTAGCCTCGTCCTGCGTGAACTGCTCGCCCACCTTCACCGGCAAGTAAGTAAATATCGTTCCGGCATCGACACGCTGAATGCCATTGA
>JBDTGB010000080.1:0-2679 GCA_039937635.1 Burkholderiaceae bacterium
AGACATCTGTCGGGGTCCAAATACCCTCGATCCGTCTATGTGAAATCCGGCACCGGCAACGCAATCCTTGGCGCCATTTCAAAGTCGGCAATCAAACTGGGCGTAAAAGAACATCTGGCTTTAAGAATCATGTCCTTGATCAAGGTCGATAACCGCGTATGCGGCGCCTTGGCCCTGGATCGGCGCACAGGCACGTTAACCGCGTTTCTTGCCGGCAGCACGGTAATGGCTACGGGCGGCATCGGGCGGCTGTATAGTGAATCAACGTATCCCGCCGACATCTTCGGCGATTCCTATGCGCTTGCGCTGGATGCGGGCGCCACGCTGGTTGACATGGAGTTCGTCCAATTCGAACCGACCGTCGTATCGACGCCAGAGGCGGTCAAGGGAATGGAAATGCCAACCGCAATGCTGGGCGACGGCGCCATCATGACGAACACGCAGGGCGAACGGTTCATGTGCCGATACAACCCCCCGGATTGCGAGAAGCGAATAGAAAAGGCCAAAATGGCGCTATTCATTCAAAAGGAAATTGACGAAGGGCGCGGCACGGACAATGGCTCGGTCTATTTCGATGTAACCGGCCTGAGCCCCGAATGCCTTCACGGCTATGTCACGCATTATCGAAGATTGGTCAACGCAGGCGTCGACCCGTCGTCAACGCCAATTCAAATTCACCCGGCCGCGCATAGTCTGATGGGCGGGATCAAGATCGACAACCGGTGCTATAGCGGCGTGCCGGGCTTATTTGCGTGCGGGGAAGCGGCGGGCGGCGTACATGGGGCGAGCCGAATCGCGGGAAACGGTGCGTCCGACGCAATCGTATTTGGACGGGTTGCAGGCAAAACCGCGCAACAAATGCTATCGGCGTTGACTCCCGCGTACTGCAGCAAGGCAAAGGAAATAGCCGAATCCCACTTTCAGCGCGCGCAAAAACCCATGCCCGTCGAACGCGCGACGCCCTATTTGCAGCTAATACCGGAAATTATGGCAAGCAAAGTCGGTATTCGTCGATCGGGCGCTTCCCTTAAAGAAGCGGTTGATTCTCTTCGTGTGCTGCTTGCCGAAATCCAGGACACGTGGGATGGCTCGCCATTTCATCCGCTGGCTGGCGCCCGCAGCGCCGCCCTTGTGGGCTTGTCCATCGCCGGCTCGGCGCTACGGCGCGAGGAAAGTCGCGGAGCGCATTTCCGCACCGATTTTCCGACACGCGACGACGAGCGATGGAAGCGATCAAACCTGGCGCGCCTGGACAGTCGCCACGCACTCACTATCTTGTAATTTCAGCTTTAATCACCATGAGACATTTTCTATGACGGCCAAGCCTTTGAACGGATTGCGGGTACTTGATTTGACCCGATACCTTGCCGGGCCCTATTGCACGATGCTCCTTGGCGATCTGGGCGCCGAAGTCCTTAAAATCGAGCCGCCCGGCACAGGCGATCCCGTACGAACCCAGGGGCCTCCGTTCTCGGATGGCGAGGGCATCACTTTTCTGGCTGCTAACCGAAACAAGCACTCGTTAAGCGTTGACTTCAACGACGCTGACGCGCTGGCGCGCCTGCGCGAACTGGCGGCGCGAGCCGATGTCTTCATCGAAAACTTCCGGCCCGGCGTCGTAAATAAATTCCAACTTGACTACGAAAGCCTGCGCCACGCGAATCCGCGCCTGATTTACGCGTCGATCTCGGGCATGGGAGCGGACGGGCCACAGTCCGAAGAGCGCGCCTTTGACGTGACCATACAAGCGATGGGCGGATACATGAGCATCACCGGCGAAAAAGACGGGCCGCCGGTAAAGCTGGGCACCTCCGGCTTCGACATCATTGCAGGAATGAACACCTTCTCGGGCATTCTTGTTGCCTTGCTGGAACGCGGCACCACCGGGCAGGGCCAGCACGTGGAAACCAGCCTGCTGGAAGGCGAAGTCGCGTTTTTGGCCAACTCGGCCCTGGAATATCTGCTGGGATTCGGCGTGCCGGGGAAATTGGGCTCGGAACATTCCCAACTGGTTCCATACCGAGCATTCGCCACCCACGATGGTTGGATAATCATCGGAGCGGGCATCCAGAATTTATTTGAAAAATTGATGATCACACTGGATCGAAAAGATCTGATCGCACACCCACAATTCGAATCTTTGGCCGCTCGCCTGGCCAATCGCGATCTGGTCAATGCCACCGTCGAACAAGAAACCAAACGCTATTCAACTCAGGATCTGGCTGAAAAGCTACGCGGGGGCGGCGTGCCCTGCGCCCCAATTGCAACCATCGACCAGGTGCTTGCGAACCCTCAGGTATTACACCGGCAAATGGTCGTGAACCTTCCCGACACCGCTACGGGCAAGAATGTGACTCTAGGGCCAGCTGTTAAATATTCACGCTTCGACATCACCGAAGGCTGGACTGCACCACCGGCTTTTAACGAAGGCGGCGAAGACCTTGCACAATCCTGGCTGACCAGCGCCAAAACATAGACTTTACAACTTATTGACAACTTAGCGGTTTGCATCTAAAATAGGTGACAAGTCAAGCCCAGTCAACAAGAAAGAACACAATGAAAACCACCCCCGTCACACACGAAGACCTAAGCAGTTCGGTTCTGGCCGTACCGCCCTTGGCGCGCCACGCAGACCTGTCCTTGAACAACGCGGCCAACAAAGCATTAATCCATCACATG
>JBDTGB010000081.1:0-1582 GCA_039937635.1 Burkholderiaceae bacterium
CGTACGTTGAAGCCTTGGGCGTTCAAGAGCACGGGGGCAGCTTCAAGCTGAAAACCAGCTAAAAAATAACTGAAGTCAAACTGAAAAGATGCGTGATGGTAATTGATTCGCGGAGCGTTGCAAACCGGAATTTCCCTTACTTGGGCGAAGGGCGTTCCAACCGGCGTTGATCGATTCTTTTATTTCGATACGCCTTGCCTCTATCCAGCCCAGGGCAGTATGGTTTACCATAGCGCCCATGTTGCAAGATCTTGATTTCCTCGCCGCCCGAATTGGGCAAATGGTGCAGCTTACCCGCCAGCTTCAGGCCGAGAGCACGGTTTTGCGGGCGCGCCTGCAAAGCGCGGAACAAGAACGCGGCGCTTTGCGCGATCAACTTGATCGCCGGGAAAGCGAGTACCAATCGATGGCCCGACGCATCGATCAGCACGAATCCGAACTGGAGGCAGTGCGCGCTCACGGCATGTCCGCCGAGGCGGAATGCACAACGGCCAGACAAAATTTGCAATTCGCGCTGGCGGAAGCGGCGCGCTTGCGCGCTGCGGCGGGATCGGCAAAAGATCGAATTGACATGGTTTTAATGCGCCTGCCCGGCGCGTCTGCGGAGTAAGGTCCAATGGAACGCATCGATGTTTCAATTCTGGGGCGCGATTACTCGCTGGCCTGCTCGCCAAATGAAAAAGAGGCATTGCTGGCCGCAGTTCGGTACGTTGATCAGCGCATGCTGGCAGTCAAGGGATCGGGCAAGGTATCCAGTAACGAGCGCATTGCAGTCATGGCGGCTATTCAGATTGCTGGAGAGCTTTTGTCCATGCGGGCTCCCAGTGGGCCGTTAAGCAACGTCGCGGTGGGGGATTTCAAGCGTAGAATTGACGATATGAACAGTTTGCTTAATCAGGTGCTTGAACCTGCTGCCAATAAGGCATAATGTAAACATATCCGGCGCTTCACGCTTATTAATGAAAGCGCCTAACCAGTTAGACCCTGCCGTGTTCGTGACTTGGCCATACAATCCTTGAACCAATGCTTATGGCATTAAGGTTGCTGGATTGACAAGTAGGTGTGATTGCCCTTTTTCGCAAACCCGAAGCTTGACTGAAAGCGACCACCTTGGACCCTCGGTTCCAGGCTGCCGGCCTAGACGGCACAGGCGGGGCATTTTTAAAAAGCGCGTTGGCAACGACGGGCTTTTTCTTTTTATGGGGGTGCGAATGGTTCTTTCCATACAAAAACGCAAGTGGTTTTTTGGCGTGCTGGCCGGTGTCGGCGCCAGTCTGCTGATGCTAACGGCATCTGCCCAGGAACACAGTGAAGATCAGTTGGCTGCGCCGTCAGAGCCGCAATTGACCTTGAGCGCGCATGCATCGGCCGAGGTTGCACAAGATACCGTCAAAATTACCTTGGCGTCCGAGCTTGTCGGCGCCGCGCAGGCGTCGGTTGCCGCAAAGTTGGGCAAAATGCTCGATAGCGTCCTGAAGCAGGCTAAAACCAATCCAAAAATCAGGGTAAGCAGCGGCAATTACCGAGTCTGGCCTGTCAATGACAAGAACGGGAAAATCTCAAACTGGCATGGGCGCGGTGA
>JBDTGB010000082.1:0-6988 GCA_039937635.1 Burkholderiaceae bacterium
TCCCAGTCGCTGACCAACCTTTTCGGTGTGGACGAAAGCAAGGGCAGCCAGTATTACGACTTTAAGGGAAGTGTTGCGACGGGTGTGTGGGGGCTGATGGCGGATGGTCATGTCGGCTATCAAAGGGTCAGGGGCGCGGGCAATGCCTCGTATACCGATTGGCTGCTTGGCGTAAGCAAAAGCTGGGGCAACGGATTTTCTGCTTCGCTTGCCTATATAGATACGAATGCCGATCATGCCTTCTACACAAATAGACAGGGAAAATACATGGGTCGCTCGACCGTGCTTCTGTCTGTCACGAAGAAGTTTTAGCCCGGCGATCTGGCTGATCGAGTAGTGGCCCTTTCCGGCCAGGGCTTAAACTGTCCGAAACCTTTGGGAGACAACGGTGTTCGACGGTTTTCGAAATGTGGCCGCGGTAATTGACGGTGTAAGGATTAATGCAGTGCTGGGCGGGTCCGGGCCGCCGCTACTCCTTTTACATGGACATCCGCAAACCTATGCCATTTGGCACAAGGTCGCGCCGACCCTGGCACAACACTTTACCGTCGTGGCAACGGATCTGCGTGGCTATGGCGACAGTGGCAAGCCAGTCGGCCTTCCCGACCATGGCAATTATTCCAAGCGCCGGATGGCGGCCGACCAGGCCGAGTTGATGCAGGCGCTGGGTTTTGGCTCCTTTCTGGTTGTCGCTCACGACAGAGGGGCGCGTGTCGCCGCGCGCATGGCGCTGGATTATCCGAATGTCGTACGTAAACTCGTTACGCTGGATATTGCGCCGACGCTTGCCATGTACGAGCAGACTTCGTTTGATTTTTCGCGCGCGTACTGGCACTGGTTTTTCCTGGTGCGCCCCGCGCCCTTTCCAGAAACGCTTATCCGCGCCGATCCGGAGTTGTATATGAAGCAGACGATGGGCAGCCGAAGCGCTGGCCTGAAGCCGTTTGCGCCGGAAGCTTACGCCGAGTATCTGCGCTGTTTGCGCGACCCTGCCACCGCCCACGGCCTGTGCGAGGACTATCGTGCGAGCGTGACAATTGACCTTGAACATGATCGGGCCGATCGGGCCGCCGGCCACAAGATCGGCTGCGAATTACTCGCTTTGTGGGGCGCGGATGGCGTAATCCAGAAGTGCTTTGACCCACTTGTGGAATGGCGGCGCGTGGCCGCGCATGTTGACGGCGGATCGCTGCCATGCGGCCACTATATCCCCGAAGAGGCGCCGCAGGAGCTGCTTGCCCGCGTATTGCCATTTCTGCGTGAGTAGCGGCACGATCGGTTGACCGATATCGACGTGGCGTCAACGACTTTGCCCCAGCGTTCCCACTCGGACTGAGCCATCTTGCCCGCTTCGGTGGGCGACGATGTCGGTGTTTCCAATCGCCGCAGACGAGCGCCAATTGCGTCGCGCCAGCGCATCCAGAAACGTCCAGGCAACGAAGCGGCTTTTCTTTTGTCCTTGAGCCATTTCCACGATTCGCACGTCAAGGGCAGCAGCCTTTTTCAAATCGTGCAAGATCCCCGGTAAATGAGTCTCTTTAGAGACGATCGAGCTGAACCATAGAACCTGGCCGCGCACGTTTTCGCTCTCTTTTATTATGCGGCGCACAAAGAGCGCTTCGCCGCCTTCGCACCACAGTTCATTGTTCTGACCACCGAAATTTAATACGGGCGGTTTGTGTCTTGACGGGGATCGGCCCAGGCCCCTCCATTTGCGTTCGGAACCATTGCGGGCTTCTTCCTCTGAAGAATGAAATGGCGGATTGCACAGCATCACGTCGAAGCGATCGTCCTTCTTCAGCAGATCCTTGAATATGTGATTACGCGACTTTTGTCGCCGTAATTCGATGTCTTTCGCAAAGCCATTGGATTGAATGATGGCTTGTGCCGACGCCATGGCAATGGGGTCGATTTCCGAGCCAAGAAATCGCCAACCATATTCAGCGTAGCCGATTAGCGGGTAGATGATGCTGGCGCCCGCGCCGATATCCAGTGCGCGCACGGTTGGGCCGCGAGGGGCAGCGCCGCCGTTGCTTTCGGCCAATAAATCGGCCAGATAGTGGATGTAATCGGCGCGGCCAGGAATAGGCGGGCATAAATAGTTGTTGGGGATATCCCAATGGTCGACGCCGTAAAACGCTTTCAACAAGGCGTGGTTTAAAAACTTGACTGCGGCCGGGTTGGAGAAGTTGATACTTCGATCCCCGTGTGGATTGCCAATAACAAATTTTGACAGTTCGGGCGAATCTTTGATTAGCAGATCAAAATCGTAGCGACCCTGATGGCGGTTGCGTGGGTGTAGCAAGGCGCGGCTCAGCGTGAACCCAATGCTTTTTCTATCTTTTTGTCGGTCTTGTATTGGCTTAAGGCGTACACCGCCCAAATCGCGGCAGGAATCCAGCCGATCAGCGTTATTTGCAGGATCAGACAGACGAGCCCGGCAAAAGGGCGGCCGATGGTGAAAAATGTCAGCCAGGGTAACAGTAGGGCAATCAGCAGGCGCATGGTTGAAGATTCTATGGTGTCTGTTTTTGAGGCCCCCATTTTAACCATTTTTGCGTGTAGGGATTAAAGCGGATGTGTCGGATTGTTGACGAGCTACTCGAGTTCATGGTTCAGGAGGGCATGATCGCCGCAGCCGGCTCAGAGTCAGGTTACGTGAAGCGCCTTGCGTCATGTGCCGTAAGCCGCTTATGATTCTCTGTGGATTATTAATAACTTTATTGAACATATCAGCAACAGCAGGGTGGGTAAATGGCGGAACGATCGGGTTTGAAGAAAGGGCTCACCGACTACGGGGATATTGATTTCTCGTTATTTCTAAGAAAGGCGTTTATCAAGGGGGCGGGTTATACCGACGATGCGCTCACGCGGCCTATCGTGGGCATTACGAACACGGGCAGCGGATTTAATCCCTGTCACGGAAATATGCCGCAATTGATCGAGGCCGTTAAACGAGGCGTTATGTTGGCTGGAGGGATTCCAATCGATTTCCCCACCATTTCAATTCATGAAAGCTTTTCGTATCCAACCAGCATGTATTTGCGTAATTTGATGTCGATGGATACCGAGGAGCTGATTCATGCCCAGCCCATGGATTCGGTTGTTTTGATTGGGGGTTGCGATAAGACGGTTCCCGCGCAGCTTATGGGCGCCGCTTCGGCGGGGATCCCGGCGATTCAGTTGGTGACCGGATCCATGTTAACCGGCTCCCACCGTGGAACGCGTGTGGGGGCTTGCACTGACTGCCGTCGTTATTGGGCCAGCTACCGCGCCGATGAAATTGACGGCGATGAGATTACCGGCGTCAACAACCAGCTTGTGGCCAGTGTCGGCACCTGCTCGGTAATGGGCACGGCCAGCACAATGGCCTGCATTGCCGAGGCGCTGGGGATCATGCTGCCTGGTGGAGCTTCCGCGCCCGCGGTAACCGCCGACCGGTTGCGGATTGCTGAACGCACTGGCGCGCGCGCCGTGGCGTTGATTGGGTCGGGGTTGACTCCCGAAAAAATTCTTACAGCCAAAGCGTTTGAAAACGCGTTGCGTGTTTTGCTGGCGATAGGCGGATCGACCAACGGCATCATTCATTTAACGGCGATAGCGGGTCGACTGGGCATCAAAATGGACTTGAACGAGTTCGATAAAATGAGCTCCGAGACCCCGGTGCTGGTGGACCTGAAGCCATCGGGCACACATTACATGGAAGATTTTCACAAGGCAGGCGGCCTGGCCACGGTCTTGCGCGAATTAAAGCCGCTCTTGCATCTGGATGCGCTGACCATTACGGGCCGAACGCTGGGCCAGGAACTGGAAGCCGCCGGGCCGGCATTCCCGCAAGATGTTGTCCATCCTTTTAATCGTCCCGTTTATGGCCAGGGTAGCGTGGCGGTGTTGCGTGGGAATATTGCGCCCGATGGGGCGATTATCAAACAGTCCGCCGCCTCTCAGGATCTTATGGAACATGAAGGGCGCGCGGTTGTGTTCGAAAGCATGGCGGATATGGCCAAGCGCCTTGACGATCCCGATCTGGATGTCCGCGCCGACGATGTCCTGGTCTTAAAGCAAACCGGCCCGGTGGGCGCCCCCGGCATGCCCGAGGCGGGCTACATACCCATACCCAAAAAATTGGCCCGGCAAGGGGTTAAAGACATGGTGCGTATGTCCGATGGCCGCATGAGCGGCACGGCGGCGGGAACCATTGTTGTTCATGTCACGCCAGAGTCCGCGTGCGGCGGCCCGTTGCGCTTGATTCGAAATGGCGATCGTATTCGATTGAGCGTGGCGAATCGATCGCTTGATGTTCTTGTGGACAAAACAGAACTTGACGCGCGCGCTGCCGGTATGCCGCTGGTGGTGGCGGACCCCAAGGTGCGGGGCTATCGCAAGTTGTTTTTGCGTTCCGTGACGCAGGCCGATCAGGGCTGCGATTTTGATTTTCTTCAGGCGACCGATTTCACGCAAAGTGTGCCCAGGCCAAAATAAGCCAAAACCACGATTCTTTTTCCAGGGGATTCCGCATGCAGGACAAGGTTAACGATTACGCGAATGATTCACGCATTGTGTCGGTTCAGGCGCGCACGATCAGCATTCCGCTAGACAACCCAACGTCTTTTTCCACGCGCAAAGTATCAGCGCGCGACTACACCCTGGTTAGGGTAAAGACGGATGATGGCTGCCAAGGGATTGGGTTTTGTTATGGCGGCAGTCGTGGTGGCGCGTTGGTGACGCACGCCGTGCGCGAACTGTTCAAGGATATGCTGATGGGCGAAAGCTCTTTGCGCGTCGAGGGTCTGTGGCAGAGTATGTATCAGGACACTTTGCTGCATGGTCGCGCAGGCTCTGTCATGCGGGCGTTGTCGATTCTGGATGTGGCCTTATGGGACCGCAACGCGCGCGCTGCGGGTTTGCCCTTAAGTCAATATTTGGGTGGCTTTGCGAAAGAGTCAGTACCCGCTTACGCCAGTGGAGGCTATTACCTGGATGGGAAAACGCCCGAAATGTTGGGCGAGGAGTTGGCTGGATACGTGGCCAAGGGTTTCAAGGCTGTGAAAATGAAGGTCGGGCGTTTCAGCCCTGACGAGGAAGAGGTGCGCATACGCGCCGCGCGCGAGGCGATTGGCGATGATGTTTTGCTGATGCTCGACGCCAATAACGCATGGCACGATTTACCCACAGCGCTTGAATACATGAAGCGCTACGAGCCCTACGACCCCTATTTCATTGAAGAACCCTTCAGTCCGGACGATATCAACAGTCATGCCGAACTGGGGCGGCGTACGTCGGTGCCGGTGGCGACGGGCGAGATCGAAGCGGGGCGTTGGCGCCATCAGGAACTGCTGGAAAAGCGGGCCGCAACGATATTGCAAACGGACGCTGCTGTATGCGGAGGGATAAGCGAGTGGCGGCGCATAGCCGCGATGGCGGCTGGTTTTGGCGTGGCGGTTTACCCTCATTGGTTCCATGACCTGCATGTTCATCTGGTGGCGGCTACGCCGAACGCGGCCTACGTCGAGTTCTTCCCCGATGATCAAGTGCTTAATTTCAGGCGTCTGGTGGATACTCAGTTGGAGTTTGTGAGTGGCAATTTAATTGTGCCGACTCGACCAGGCCTGGGCTTTGGCTTCGATGAGAAAGCGGTTGAGAAATATGCGCTGGATAAATGGGCGTAGCGTTGGCTGTGTCTGGCACGGCGAACGTGCGCTTGAACCTACATTAATATAAGACTTGAAGGAGATAAAATTGAACTCAGCGAAACGGGTAGCGGGCGTGTTCTCGCCTGTGGTGACCCCTTTTAATTCCGATTTGCAGCCCGATGCGGCTCGTTTGGTAAAGCATTGTCGCTGGCTGTTAAGTCAGGATGTCGGTCTGGCTGTTTTTGGCACTAATTCCGAAGCCAACTCGATGTCGGTGGCCGAAAAAAGCAGGCTGCTTGATGCGTTGATCAAGGCGGGTATACCCGCCGATCGCTTGATGCCGGGGACAGGGTGTTGCGCTTTAACAGACACAGTCGAACTGACGCGGCACGCGCTGCAACACGGCGTGGGCCGCGTGTTGATGCTGCCGCCCTTTTACTATAAAGGGGCGTCGGACGACGGTCTGTATGCCAGCTTTTCGGAAGTTATTCAGCGAGTGGGCGACGAGCGCCTTGGAATTTATTTGTATCACATTCCGCAAGTGTCCCAAGTGCCCATCACTCTTAATTTGATAGAGCGTTTGCTTAAGGCCTATCCCACTGCCATCGCCGGAATTAAAGACAGTTCAGGCGACTGGAGCAATACCGACGCGATGCTTAAGCAGTTTCAGCCGCAAGGCTTCGACGTGTTTGCCGGCAGCGAGCGTTTCTTGCTGGCGACCTTGCGAGGCGGCGGCGCGGGTTGCATAACCGCCACGGGTAACGTGAATCCTGGCCCTATCGCCAGGTTGTATAAAAGCTGGCGGCAAGCCGATGCCGATAAGCAGCAACAGACCTTAAGCGACACACGCAGCCTGTTCGAGAAGTTTTCCATGATTCCGGCGCTGAAGGCGGCGGTTGCGCACTTTGCAAAGGATCCCGATTGGGCTCTGGTGCGGCCGCCGTTAGTAAGCCTGAACAAACAGCAAAGCGACGCCTTGGCCACTTCGCTGGAAGCGCACGGTTTTTCGATGCCGGGTTTGTGAATTAACTTAGGATTCCGTGCGGTATTTTTGTTCAAGCTGGTCGTAAAAATCCTTGCCGACCAGCCGCTGCCGTTCGGCGAACGGCGCCACCAGGCTGGGGTCCTCGTCGAGGCGGCCGCTTGCCTTCAACGTGGACAGGGCTTTTTGCATGCCCGCCACGGCTGACTGAAGAGCGGCGTTCGCATATAAAACCACCGCGAATCCCAGACCCGCGAGCACCGATGCGTCTAGCGTGGGAGTTTTCCCGCCGATGACGATGTTGATAAGGACCGGGCGATCCAGCAAGGCTGGGAGCCGCTTTATTTGCTCCTGCTTCTGAACGGCCTCGACA
>JBDTGB010000083.1:0-8152 GCA_039937635.1 Burkholderiaceae bacterium
TTGCGTCAGGGAATGAATAAAACCACGGTCCAGGCGCAGCTTGATTGCAACGTCGGTCTCGCGGGCGTCAGTCTGGTGATTCCGGCCGGTGAAGTTATGTGCGTCATGGGTTTGTCGGGATCGGGCAAGTCCACGCTGGTGCGTCATTTAAACCGTTTGATTGATCCGTCCGCCGGCGAGGTCCTGGTCGATGGGCGCGACATATTAAAGTTGGATATGCCTGCTTTGCGCCACTTGCGGCGCCACACGATCAGCATGGTGTTTCAGGGCTTCGGGCTGCTGCCTCATATCAATGTCGTCGATAACGTAGCGTTCGGCTTGCGTGTCCGAGGCGACGATAAGTCTACGGCGCGGCGCGTCGCGCTAGAGTGGCTGGAGCGAGTAGGTCTTGATGAGTACGCCAAAAATTATCCGGACGAGTTGTCGGGCGGCATGCGTCAGCGGGTTGGCCTGGCGCGCGCGCTGGCTATCGACGCGCAGGTGCTACTGATGGACGAGCCTTTTTCCGCGCTGGATCCATTAATTCGTCAGGATATGCAGGAGCAGTTGCTTGCATTGCAGCAGCGCCTGCGGAAAACCATTGTTTTTGTCACCCATGACATCGACGAGGCGCTGCGCCTGGGGCAACGCGTGGCTATTTTGCGCGACGGTAAAATCGAGCAGGCGGGTACGCCGGACGAGATCAAAAACCACCCTGTAAACGGATACGTCGAGCGGTTTTTGCTGCGGCCGGCAGCACCCGACTTGCGTATACCTGCCCACCCGTGATAAAGTGCACGGCTTAGCCAAAAAAGTTTGGTTAAAATTAATAGCCCCGACCAATCGTAGTTGGGAATGGAGAAAAACGATGTCGAACTCGACACCAACGCCAGCCGCCCATCGGCTAGGCCTGGTAGGGCGTAAAGTCGGCATGACCCGTATTTTCACCGAGGATGGCGAGTCCATCCCGGTCACGGTACTGGACGTGTCGAACAATCGTGTTACGCAGGTCAAGTCGCCAGAAGTAGATGGCTATGCGGCAGTGCAGGTTACTTATGGAAGTCGGCGCGCCTCGCGCGTGACCAAGCCACAAGCAGGGCACTATGCCAAGGCCGGCGTTGAAGCCGGCAGCATTCTTAAAGAATTTCGTCTCGATCCCGCCAAGGCTGCCGAATTCACGGCTGGTGCTGTGCTGGCGGTTGAAACCGTGTTCGAAGCGGGTCAAAAAGTGGACGTTACAGGCACTACGATTGGTAAAGGCTTTGCCGGCACCATCAAACGTCATCACTTTGCGGGCCAGCGCGCTTCACACGGCAACTCGCTGTCGCATCGCGTCCCGGGTTCAATCGGGCAGGCGCAAGATCCAGGTCGCATTTTTCCCGGCAAGAAAATGTCGGGTCATTTGGGCGATGCGACTCGCACGGTCCAGAACCTCGACCTCGTGCGCATCGATGCGGAACGTGGGTTGTTGCTGGTCAGGGGCGCTGTCCCGGGCCATAAAAACGCCGACATTCTCGTGCGTCCCGCCGTCAAGGCGCGCGCCAAAAAAGGAGCTTAATAATGGAACTCAAGCTCCTGAATGATCAGGGCCAATCCGCGTCGACCGTTGCCGCTCCCGATACCGTTTTCGGCCGCGACTTCAACGAAGCGCTTGTTCACCAGATCGTGGTGGCGTTTCAGGCCAATGCGCGTAGCGGGAACCGCTCGCAGAAGGGTCGTGACACGGTTAACCACAGCACGAAAAAGCCTTGGCGCCAAAAAGGCACTGGTCGCGCCCGTTCGGGCATGACTTCCTCGCCTATCTGGCGTGGGGGTGGTCGCGCGTTTCCAAATTCGCCTGAAGAAAACTTCAGCCATAAAGTCAACAAGAAAATGTATCGCGCCGGCATTCGGGCGATCCTTTCCCAGTTGGCTCGTGAAGATCGTATTGCTGTCGTGGATACATTTGAACTCGACTCGCCCAAAACCAAATCGGCTGTGACCAAGCTGAAGGGCTTGGGTTTCAACGAGTCAGTTCTGATCATCACTGATACGCTGGACGAAAACGTTTATCTCGCCACGCGCAATCTGCCGCACGTTGCCGTGGTTGAACCGCGTTACGCCGATCCGTTATCGCTGATCCACTACAAAAACGTGTTGATTACCAAATCGGCTATCGCTCAACTCGAGGAGATGCTGGGATGAACGCAGAACGTTTGATGCAAGTTATCCTGGCTCCGATCGTGACTGAGAAAGCCACTTTCGTCGCCGAGAAAAATAAACAAGTTGCTTTTCGCGTTGTGGGCAATGCCACCAAGCCTGAAATCAAGGCGGCTGTCGAGCTTCTATTCAAAGTGGAAGTTGAGTCGGTTCAGGTATTGAACACCAAGGGCAAAGAAAAGCGTTTTGGCCGTTTCATGGGCCGCCGCCGCAACGAGCGAAAGGCCTATATTTCGCTTAAAGACGGTCAGGAACTCGACTTTACGGAGATGAATTAAATGGCACTCGTAAAAGCCAAGCCGACTTCGCCCGGCCGTCGCGGAATGCTCAAGGTGGTTCACCCTGATCTGCATAAAGGCGAACCGTATGCGCCTTTGCTGGAAAAGCAAATACGTGGGTCGGGTCGCAACAACAACGGCCATATCACCGTTCGCCATCGTGGCGGCGGTCACAAGCAACATTACCGCGTGATCGATTTTCGTCGCGATAAAGACGGTATTCCGGCAAAGGTTGAACGCCTGGAATACGATCCCAATCGTACTGCGCACATCGCATTGCTTTGTTATGCGGACGGTGAACGCCGTTATATCATCGCACCGCGCGGACTCGAAGTTGGTTCAAGCATCGTTTCCGGCACTGAAGCGCCGATTCGTTCGGGCAATACCTTGCCCATTCGCAACATTCCGGTGGGCGCAACAATTCACTGCATCGAGATGTTGCCCGGCAAGGGCGCCCAACTGGCGCGTTCCGCTGGCGCTTCAGCCGTGTTGCTGGCGCGTGAAGGCGTTTATGCTCAAGTGCGTTTGCGGTCGGGCGAAGTTCGACGCGTTCATGTTGATTGTCGCGCAACGATTGGCGAAGTCGGCAACGAAGAAAATAGCTTGCGTCAAATCGGCAAAGCTGGCGCTATGCGTTGGCGTGGTGTGCGACCCACCGTTCGTGGCGTTGCCATGAACCCGGTTGATCACCCGCACGGCGGTGGCGAAGGGCGCACCGGCGAGGGTCGCGAACCCGTAAGCCCGTGGGGCACTCCGGCCAAGGGTTTCAGAACCCGCCGCAACAAACGGACAGATAATATGATTGTCCAACGACGCAAGCGCAAGTAAGGGGCGAACAACATGTCACGTTCGATTAAGAAAGGCCCATTCGTCGATGCACACCTGATTAAAAAGGTGGATGCAGCCGTCGAGAGCAAAGATAAAAAGCCGATCAAGACCTGGTCGCGCCGTTCTACCATCCTGCCCGATTTCATCGGGTTGACGATCGCCGTGCACAATGGCCGTCAGCATGTTCCCGTTTACATCAACGAGAACATGGTTGGCCACAAGCTAGGCGAATTCGCGATGACCCGCACGTTCAAGGGTCATGCCGCGGATAAGAAGTCCCGGAGATAAATGATGGAAACTACTGCCATTATCCGTGGAGTCCATATTTCGGCGCAAAAGACGCGGCTGGTTGCGGATCTGATCCGTGGCAAGTCGGTGGCTCACGCGTTGAATATTCTGACGTTCACGCCAAAAAAAGCCGCGGGCATTCTCAAGAAAGCACTTGAGTCCGCGATCGCTAACGCCGAACACAACGATGGCGCCGACATCGACGAGCTTAAAGTCACCACTATCCACGTGGACAAGGGCCAGTCGATGAAGCGTTTTTCCGCCCGTGCAAAAGGCCGCGGTAACCGTATTGAAAAGCAGACTTGCCACATTGTGGTCAAAGTCGGAGCTTAGGAGTCGCAATGGGACAGAAAATTCACCCGATTGGGTTCCGCCTGGCGGTTAACCACAACTGGACTTCACGCTGGTACGCCGACGACAAAGCGTTCGGCGGCATGCTGGCCGAAGATATCCGCGTACGTGAATATCTAAAGAAGAAATTGAAAAGCGCTTCGGTCGGCCGTGTAATTATTGAGCGCCCCGCCAAGAATGCCCGTATTACGGTTTACTCGGCGCGTCCGGGTGTCGTGATCGGCAAACGCGGCGAAGACATCGAAAGCCTGAAAAGCGACTTGCAGCGTCTGATGGGCGTGCCGGTGCACGTCAACATCGAAGAGATTCGCAAGCCCGAAACCGACGCTCAGCTTATTGCCGATTCGATTGCGCAGCAACTCGAAAAGCGCATTATGTTTCGTCGCGCCATGAAACGCGCCATGCAAAATGCAATGCGTCTGGGCGCCCAGGGTGTCAAAATCATGAGCGCGGGCCGGTTGAATGGCATCGAGATTGCGCGCACCGAGTGGTATCGCGAAGGTCGTGTGCCGCTACATACCTTGCGCGCCAATATTGACTACGGCACAGCCGAAGCCAAGACGACTTACGGCATTATCGGCATCAAAGTCTGGGTTTACAAGGGTGACACCTTGCCTAATGGCGACATGCCGGTTGAACCCGCCGCCGCCCCTCGCGACGACGAGCGTCGTCCGCGTCGCGCGCCTCGCGGGGATCGTCCGGAGGGCCGTCGTCCCGCCGGTGCAGCCGCTGGTCGCGGCCGTGCACCTCGCAAGCCCGATGCCGCGGCTGCGGCGTCGGCAGCGCCCGCATCAGATATTGCGCCAGCGCCGGCTGTGGCTGCCGCCCCTGCGCCCGAAGGAGAATAATCATGTTGCAACCCGCACGCAGAAAGTATCGTAAAGAGCAAAAAGGCCGCAATACCGGCCTGGCGACACGCGGTGCGCAGGTTTCGTTTGGCGAGTTCGGTTTGAAGGCCACGGGCCGTGGCCGTTTGACCGCTCGCCAGATCGAGGCTGCCCGCCGGGCGATCAACCGTCACGTCAAACGCGGCGGCCGTATCTGGATCCGCATATTTCCTGACAAACCTATTTCGCATAAACCCGCCGAAGTCCGTATGGGTAACGGCAAGGGGAATGTCGAATTCTACGTTGCCGAGATTCAGCCGGGCAAGGTGCTCTACGAGATGGAAGGCGTAACCGAAGAGCTCGCTCGAGAAGCGTTTCGCCTCGCTGCCGCCAAGTTGCCAATAGCGACGACGTTTGTAACGCGCCAAATGGGAGCCTAAGGAAATTTTATGAAAGCCAGCGAACTCCGTTCCAAAGACGCCACCGAACTTAAGTCAGAGCTCGAGAGCCTGCTGAAAGCACAATTTAATCTGCGTATGCAGCGTGCGACTCAGCAGCTTTCCAATACCAGTCAACTCGGCAAAGTGCGCCGCGATATCGCGCGCACGCGCACCGTGATGACTGAGACCGCAGGAAAGTGAAATGAGCGAAACCGAAAACACCCCCGTAGTAAAGAGCCAACGCACGTTGGTCGGCAAAGTAGTCAGCAATAAAATGAACAAGACCGTCGTGGTCGAAGTCGAACGCCGCGTCAAGCATCCGGTTTATGGCAAAATTGTCATGCGCTCGAATCGCTACAAGGCTCATGACGAAACCAATCAGTACAACGAAGGCGACACCGTGGAAATCGCGGAAGGCCGCCCCATCAGTCGCGATAAATCGTGGACAGTTGTACGCTTGCTTACCGCTGCCCACGTTATCTAAGCATTTAAGGTCTTGCCGGGTCCGCCGTTGCACGGTGCATCCCGCAAAGCCCGGATAACAAGCCACGCTTGAAAAACGCCCTTGAAATTTTTCGGGGCGTTTTTCGTTGTTGGTGAAAGCCGGGACCTTCTTTAAATGAGCGTCACGAATTTAGTCACCAGATAACCGTCAAATGTTTC
Organism: Burkholderiaceae bacterium; assembly: GCA_039937635.1. Classification (GTDB taxonomy): domain Bacteria; phylum Pseudomonadota; class Gammaproteobacteria; order Burkholderiales; family Burkholderiaceae_B; genus JBDTGB01. Next base: position 5,854 of record JBDTGB010000083.1, read on the forward strand.
GGTTCCACCTTCGCTGCCGATGCCGCTGTCTTTCACGCCGCCAAATGGCGTCTCAGGCAGCGCGCTACCGAAGTGATTGATGTTGACCATGCCCGCTTCGATTCCGTTGGATACCCTGGTGGCGGTCTGAAGCGAGTTGGTGAATACATAAGACGACAGGCCGAATGGAAGTGAATTAGCGCGTTTGATGACATCCTCGGTATCCGAGAAACGCACGATAGGCGCAATTGGTCCGAAGGGTTCTTCGGTCATGAGCATGGAATCTTCGGGCAGATCGGTCACCACAGTGGGCGCAAAGTAGTTGCCGATGCGGTCGAGCGGTTCCCCGCCCAGGACGATTTTGCCTCCGCGTTTGCGCGCGTTTTCGACGAACTTGTTCATGACGGGAACGCGCCGTTCATGGGCCAGCGGACCCATTTGGGTTTCCGGGTCCAGACCATCGCCGACTTTAACGGTTTTAAGCGTCTTGACGAATTCTTCCAGGAATTCGTCGTAGGCTTTTTCGTGAACGTAAAAACGCGTGGGCGAGACACATACTTGTCCCGCGTTGCGCACCTTGAACCGGGCCAATTGTTTAGCGGCGCGATTAATGTCGGCATCGTCGAACACCAGAACGGGCGAGTGGCCGCCCAGTTCCATTGTGACGCGCTTCATATGTGCGCCCGCCAGTGAAGCAAGATGCTTGCCCACCGGCACCGAACCGGTGAACGAAACCTTGCGCACGATGGGCGAACGAATCAGGTAGTCGGAAATCTCGGCTGGCACGCCCCATACGATATTCAGCACTCCGGGCGGCAGGCCCGCATCCTGGAACATGCGGGCGATGGCCATCACGGCGCTGGGAGAATCCTCCGGGCCTTTAAGAATGATGGTGCAGCCCGCGCCGATTGCGGCGCAGATTTTGCGAATCGCCTGATTGTAGGGAAAATTCCACGGCGTGAACGCGGCGCAAACGCCGACGGGCTCACGCAGCACCATTTGACGCACAGCAGGATCGCGCGGCGTAATGACGCGGCCGTAAATACGCCGGCACTCTTCAGCATGCCAGTCGGCGTGGTCCGAGCAGGCCATAACTTCGCCTACCGATTCGGCCAGAGGCTTGCCTTGGTCCAGCGTCATATTACGGCCAATTTCCTGAGCGCGTTCGCGCGACAATTGCCCTACTTTGCGCAAGATTTCAGAGCGCTGCATGGGCGAGCTGTGGCGCCAGGATTCAAACGCCCGTTGCGCCCCCGTCAGCGCGCGATCAAGGTCGGCGGTGGTGGCGTGGGGAAGCTGCCCAAGCACGTCCAGCGTGGAGGGGTTGGTTACGTCTTGCGTTTTGCGCCCGCCGCCACTTAGAAATTCACCATCTATATAAAGCGCCAAAGTTTCGTACATATTATGTTTTCCTTGCGTTGAATTCCTTGCTCGCTGTTGTGTTGCTAATGTGTTCGCTTGCAAGGTCGATAAATATAGGATAATATAACGGACTTGCTGGTAGGAAAGTAACAGCGAGAGGCCAGTATTACGCTAAACGCAAGAATAGCAAGATTAAGTAGAAAGATTAAATAGCAAGATTCAAATCCAGGATTTTAGTGGCTGGCGTTTTTATAGGGCGCCCGCAAACGAATCTGACGGGACCAAAACTGGTTGTGCGGCTTTGCTAATTGTTAGTAAGGCATTGCGGCTAAGTTGGAACAGGAAAAATCATGATCCAAATGCAAACCACGCTAGACGTGGCCGATAACACAGGTGCTCGTAAAATTATGTGCATCAAGGTGTTAGGCGGCTCGAAGCGCCGTTATGCCGCTATCGGTGACATTATCAAGGTCACGGTAAAAGATGCGGCCCCACGCGGACGCGTCAAGAAAGGCGAAATCTATAACGCTGTAGTGGTTCGAACCGCTAAGGGCGTGCGCCGCAAAGACGGCTCGCTGATTCGTTTTGGCGGTAATGCCGCTGTATTGCTAAACGCCAAACTGGAACCCATTGGTACTCGTATCTTCGGGCCCGTCACGCGCGAGTTGCGCACTGACCGGTTCATGAAGATCGTATCTTTGGCGCCAGAAGTACTGTAAGGGGCGAACCGTGGAAAAAATTCGTAAGGGCGACGAGGTCATCGTATTGACTGGTCGCGATAAAACCCGGCGCGGCACCGTGCTGAAGCGCGTCGACGCCGATCATGTGCTGGTCGAGGGCATCAACACGCTTAAAAAGCATGTCAAGCCCAATCCCATGGCTGGCACGCAGGGCGGCATCGTCGATAAAACCATGCCCATTCATATCTCTAATGTGGCGCTTTTCAATTCCGAGACCG
>JBDTGB010000084.1:0-2315 GCA_039937635.1 Burkholderiaceae bacterium
TCGAACCCTCGTCGTAAGCTTGGGAAGCTTCTGCTCTGCCATTGAGCTACACCCGCACGGTGACGCATTTTACGCACTTTCGATTCGATTCCGCAAACGCGGCAAAGCGCATTCAATCGGTCGCAAGCACCGCCAAACATCGCGAGGCATAAGCGTTATGATAGCAATCAACACGCAGAGACAAGCCGTCTCGCTCCGGCGCGACACTCGAAGGACTCTGCGTCATTGCAATCCAGGAGAATAACGCATGGAACAACCCATATTTCCCGCAGCCACGAAAGAACTCGCTAAACAACGTGCTGAGCTGGCGCCCGAGACGCTGGCCGCATTCAAGGCTTTTAGCGCAAGCGTTTTTGCTGAAGGCGCGCTGCCAAGGAAGACAAAGCAACTCATTGCCGTCGCGGTCGCCCACGTAACCCAATGTCCCTATTGCATCCGTGGCCATACAGAAGCAGCGCTGAAAAGCGGCGCAACCGATAAAGAAATAATGGAAGCGATATGGGTCGCGGCGGAAATGCGCGCTGGCGGCGCTTATGCTCATTCAAATCTTGCCCTTGACACAATCAATCACGTGCATAGTCAACACGGCGGCTAATTTATGGTCGGCGCCGACACACCCGCAAAGCTGGACAGCCCGCTGCAGGACCCGTCCGCCGCGCATCCCCCTATTCGGAGCTTCGTGCACCGGCGCAGCCACATTACCCCGGCCCAACAGGAAGCGCTGGAGCGGCTTGCGTCCCAATGGACCCTGCCCTACCGGGCACGCATCCTGAACATCGAGCAGGCGTTCGTCCGGGTCGCGCCGACCGTGCTTGAAATCGGCTTCGGCATGGGTGAAACAACCGAGAAAATAGCGGCGTCGCGCAGCGAAAACAATTTCTTGGGCGTGGAAGTCTTTAACGCCGGGGTGGGTGCGCTGCTTAAGCGCATAGAGCTATCAGGACTGCAAAATATCCGCATCATTCAACATGACGCAGTGGAAGTCCTGCGGGACATGATCGCGCCCGACTGCCTGGCCGGCGTGCATATTTATTTTCCCAACCCCTGGCCGAAGACACGCCATCATAAGCGCCGGCTGATCCAGGCACCGTTCATCGACCTGCTAACCAGCCGCATCATGCCGGGCGGCTATATACATTGCGCCACCGATTGGGAAAACTACGCTGAACAAATGCTGACCGTGCTCGGCGCCGAGCCGCGCTTGTCCAACACCAGCCAGGGCTACGCTCCGCGACCCGATTTTCGCCCGCAAACCAAGTTCGAGACGCGCGGCCTGCGCCTGGGGCATGGTGTGCGCGACCTAATTTTCATTCGCAAGGAATAACCATGTATCCCGAGATACAACCCTATCGTCAGGGCTACCTTAATACCGACGACGGACATCAGGTTTATTGGGAGCTCTGCGGCAACCCGGTCGGCAAAGCCGCCATTTTTTTACACGGAGGCCCCGGTAGCGGCTGCGCGCCGACGCATCGGCGGCTTTTCGACCCGGAACGCTACAATATACTGTTATTCGACCAGCGCGGCTGCGGTCGCTCGACTCCCCATGCCAGCCTTGAAAACAACACGACGTGGCACCTTGTTTCGGACATCGAGCGCTTACGCGACGAAATTCTAAATGCCGAAAAGTGTCAGATTTTTGGCGGCTCATGGGGCTCGACCCTGGCGCTGGCGTACGCCCAAACCTATCCAGAGCGCGTCAGCGAACTGATTGTGCGCGGCATCTTCACCATTCGACGGACCGAACTGCTATGGTTCTACCAGGAAGGCGCCTCACTCCTGTTTCCTGACTACTGGGAAGATTTTTTGGCTCCCATCCCCAACGATGAACGCCACGATTTGATGACAGCCTACCATAAACGCCTGACGTCGAACGACCCGGCGGTACAGCTAAAAGCCGCCCATGCCTGGACACAGTGGGAAAGCCGTACCATCACCTTGCTGCCCAGCGCGACATACCTGAAATTCCACTCCGACGACGCCTCGGCGCTGGCCTTCGCGCGAATTGAAAACCACTATTTCGTCAACAAGGGCTTTATGCAAGAAGGGCAATTGTTGCGCAACGCCAATAAACTGCACACCATTCCCGGTGTGATCGTTCAAGGCCGCTACGATGTCTGCACGCCTATGAAGACGGCATGGGACCTTCACAAAGTCTGGCCGCAAGCGGAATTCCACCTGATCAACGATGCGGGTCACGCCTTCGATCAGCCGGGAAACCTGGCCCAATTGCTGGCGGCAACAGACAAATTCAGCCGTTAGCGAAAACCGCCTTTGCCCATGCCTTTCATGCCGCCCATGGCGCGCATCATTTT
>JBDTGB010000085.1:0-3444 GCA_039937635.1 Burkholderiaceae bacterium
TGATGACTGAAACGGTGTTCTCATGGCCCGGGCTGGGGCTGTATACCTTCCAAAGCGCGTCGACTCTGGACTTGCCGGCAATCATGGGGATCACGCTGATGGTGGCTTTGGTCTATCTGCTGATCAATTTTCTGGTTGACATCAGTTATGCAGTTCTGGACCCAAGGGTGCGCTGATGAGTACTACCCTGAACATCGGGAGCGCCGCTAACGACAGACCGTCTTTTATGGCACGGGCCATGCGCTGGGAAAGACGCTACGGCTTGGCGGCTCTGGGCGCCGCCGTTATCGTCGGATGGATAGTCCTGGCAGTATTCGCGCCACTGATTGCTCCGTATTTGCCCGACGCGGTCGACCTTTCGGCCCGATTGCAAGCGCCCAGCATGGCGCACCTTCTGGGAACCGACGAACTGGGTCGCGACGGTTTTTCTCGCATGCTTTACGGCGCGCGTATTTCCTTAACCGCAGGCGCTGTCGTCGTAACCGTAGGCGCGCTGCTGGGCGCCCTGATCGGCGGCATCGCCGGTTATGCGGGGCGCTGGCTCGACGAAGTATTAATGCGCTTAACCGATCTGGTTTTGTGCTTCCCTCCCATTATTCTTGCTCTGGCCATTGCCGCCGCGCTGGGCATCGGAACTGTCAACACCATCATTGCCATGTTGCTAGTGTGGTGGCCGAAATTCGCTCGTCTGACTCGCAGCCTGGTGCTGCAACAGCGGTCGCAAGAATACGTCTCCGCAGCCCTTGTGGCCGGCTTTGGGCCGGCGCGCATCCTGGGCCGCCACATTATTCCAAACGCGATCGGCCCCCTGATTGTCGTCATAACACTGGATATCGGCAACGCCATCATTACCTTTGCCGGGCTTTCATTCCTGGGATTGGGGGTCGTGCCACCAACTCCGGAATGGGGCTCGATGGTTGCCGACGGACGTCAATTGGTAGAGCAATGGTGGGTTTCCGCATTTCCCGGTCTGGCGATTCTGACGGTTGTCATGGGGTTTAACTTCATGGGCGACGGAGTACGCGACTGGCTTGATCCCAAAACAAGGCAGCGATAAAGATGGACCAGACTATCAGCGAGCCCGAATCCGGCGTTTCTGAACAGGGCGTGGAACAACCAGTGCTCGACGTACAAAATCTTCAGACGCATTTTTTTACCGATGCCGGTGTGGTGCGTGCAGTCGACGGGGTCAGCTTTCGTGTCGCGCCCGGCGAAATAGTGGGAATCGTGGGGGAATCCGGTTCCGGAAAAAGCGTCACTGCACTGTCGATCATGCGGCTTCTCGAGGGCCAGGCGCGCATCGTGGGCGGCAAAGTATTATTCCGCGGCCGCGATGTGCTGAATATGCCTGCCGAAGAACTCAGGCTGCTGCGCGGCGGCGACGTCGCCATGGTTTTCCAGGATCCCATGAGCTCCCTTAACCCGGTGCTTCGTATAGCCCATCAATTGTCCGAGGCAATGGTCGTGCACGGGCGCACCGAACACGATGCCGCCCAACGCGCGGTTTCCTTGCTGGGGCGCATGGGAATCACCACACCTGAACGGGCCGTGACAAGCTACCCGCATCAATTTTCGGGCGGGATGCGCCAGCGGGTCGTCATCGCAATGGGTGTCAGCAACGAACCCGCCTTGTTGCTGGCAGACGAACCCACTACCGCGCTTGACGTCACAGTCCAGGCACAGATTCTGGATCTGCTGAAAGCCCTGAACCGCGATTACGGTACAGCCATCCTGCTGATCAGTCACGATCTGGGCGTGATAGCGGGTATCTGCTCGCGGGTTATCGTAATGTATGCGGGAGAAGTGGTCGAAGAAGGACCCACCGAAAGCGTCTTGAGCAACCCACGCCATCCTTACACCTGGGCGCTCATGAATGCCTCGCCGCGAGCGGGCGAATCAGTCAAAAGCGGGCGCCTGGTTACCATCGAGGGCGCGCCGCCCGATCCCCTGGAGCAACCGGCTGGATGTCGTTTCGCGCCACGCTGCCCGTTTCGCGAGTCCGCTTGCGACGAACACCCGCCTTTGTTTGAAATGGAAGCCGGCCATACGTCACGTTGCTGGGTCGCGCATGCGGGCACGCAATTCCACAAACCGGCCTTGACCGTCGCAGCGATGCGCGACGACCCCGTTTCCCCCGTGGTCAGAACAGTAAAGCCATTGTTGCAAGTCGAAGGGCTGGTCAAATATTTCCGGACTTCGGGCGGGATGTTCGGCAAGCAGCACGCCGTGCATGCCGTCGATGGCATCGATCTATCGGTCTGGCCCGGTGAAGTGGTTGGCATCGTGGGGGAATCCGGTTGCGGCAAATCAACTTTGGGCAGCACTTTGTTGCGCCTGCTCAAGCCAGATGCCGGCCGCATTTTATTCGACGGTCACGATATTACCCATATCAGCGCGTCAGATCTACGGCCTTTTCGACGACGCATGCAGATGGTTTTCCAGAACCCGTACGCCAGCCTGAATCCACGCATGACCATCGGCCAGACACTGGGCGAGCCCTTGCGATTCCATGGGCTGACGCAGACCCCCGCCCAGACGCGCAATCGTGTCAGCGAGCTGTTGAGTCTGGTGGGTCTGGGACCCAAAATTATTGATCGCTACCCGCACGAGTTCTCGGGCGGCCAGCGTCAGCGCGTAGCTATCGCCAGAGCCATTGCGCTGGAGCCCGATTTCATCGTGGCCGACGAACCGATCTCCGCGCTTGACGTCAACATCCAGGCACAAATCATCAATCTGCTGGCGGATTTGCGCGATCAGTTCAACCTGACGTACCTGTTCATTGCGCACGACTTGGCCGTCGTGCGCCATATCTCGGACCGCGTAATGGTGTTGCACTTGGGGCAGGTGGCCGAAATCGCACCTTCGGCCGAGCTATTTTCAAATCCGCTGCACCCCTATACACGCTACCTGATATCGGCAATACCCGTTTCTGATGTAGCGCTCGAGCGCCAACGCCAGCGACTGGTGCTAACCGGGGAAGCGGCCAGCGCAACGAACCCGCCATCGGGCTGCCGCTTTCGCACGCGTTGTCCTATGGCGCAAAAGATTTGCGCAGAACTAAACCCGCCGCTTGTGGAACACCGCCCGGGACACTTCGCCGCCTGTCATTTCCCGGGAGAATTTCGGGGCTGAAAGGCATCACTTGCTGTAATTACGAAACCAACCAAAGGAAGACATGCATGAACGACAAAATAATCTCCATAAGCCGGCGGCAATTGTTGCAACTGATGGCAGGCGGCGGCATGGGCCTGGCCCTGTCGACTCTACCCGATATCGCTTCGGCTCAAGGGCGCAAAGATACGCTGGTCATCGGGCTTGATATCAGCGACACCATCACGCTTGATCCGGCGCGTCAGGGTTCTTATACGGTGCCCATGACGCTCGAGGCAAGTTACGACGCGCTGGTCACCATGGAGTCGGGCAATTACACCGACTTGAAGCCTG
>JBDTGB010000086.1:0-9575 GCA_039937635.1 Burkholderiaceae bacterium
GGCTCTCGTTAATGCCCGCTTGTATCGCCAGAGTCTTTATCTGCTGTCCCGCCTCGTCGCCGCCGACAATCCCAACCAGTGTCGCGCGCGCGCCAAGTGCCACGATATTGCGCGCCACATTGGCCGCGCCGCCCAAGCGATCTTCGCGACGCGCGACCCGCACGATCGGTACAGGCGCTTCCGGTGAAATGCGGTCCACTTCTCCGAACCAGTAACGGTCCAGCATGACATCGCCGACCACCAACACATTGACGTTGCCAACAGCCTGCAAAGGAAACGGACTCATTTCAGTTCCTCAAGGCGGCGCGGTTGATAGGTCTCCCAAGAATTGCAGCCCGGACATTGCCAGTAGAAATGGCGTGCTTCAAAGCCGCAAACCCGGCAAGCATAACGATCCAGGCGCTGCGTATGCTTATGAATGAGCGAGCGCAGCAAGCTTAGATCGGCGCCCGACGCCGAGTTAAACCCAGTCGAGGCGCCGGTGCTGGCCAGTTCCGCTTCAAGCAAGCGATCCAAGCCCAGCAAGGACGGGTGCTCGCGCAGCGCCTCGCGCGCGAAGTTCCAGGCCATCGCGTAGCCTTCTTGGGCGCGCAGTTCGCGAAACACCACATTGAATATATCCAATGACGGGTGTCGCGTATAGTGATTACGCAGCATCTGCAGGCCCTCGGCCTGCAGCCCGACCTGGCGATAGCTCTCGAGAATATCCGCTGCCACCAGCCCGGCATATTCGGGGGCAATTGTAAGCACCGACGCCAAGTAAACGCGCTCGCGCTCCGAGTTCTGATCGGACTTGGCCAATGCCGCCCGCAACATGGCGATACGAGCTTCAGATGCCTGTCCCTGCTCTTGACCGCGCAAGGCCTGCGCCGCATTATCCGCGGCATCGAGCGCCTCGTTCGCGGCTTTTACGTCAGGAGGCTTGGCGGCCATAGCCATTTGTGCCAGCTCGCATTGATAATGCACCAACTGAGGCACAGGTTCGTCGATAAGCCCACGCAGACGTTTCACAGCCTCGATGGCGCGCGGCCAATCATGCTCAGACTCGTAAATACGAATTAAAGCGCGCACCGCCTGAAGCGCAAAACGAGTGTCCTGCAAAGCCTGAAAAGCGGTCTCGGCCCGATCTAGCATGCCCGCTTTGAGGAAATCTTGGGCAAGTTCATGCTGAGCATGCTCGCGGCTGGCCTGCGGCAAATCGGCGCGCGCCAGCAAACTTTGATGCACGCGTATGGCGCGTTCGACCTCGCCTCGACGACGGAACAAACTACCCAACGCAAAGTGCAGCTCGGTGGTTTCAGGATCCAGCTTGACCACCTCGATAAAGGCGTCGATCGCCCGATCGGGTTCTTCGTTGAGCAGGAAATTAAGCCCTTTAAAATAAGAGTCTGGCAAAGTTCGAGTCTCGGACAGCATTTGCCGAAAATCAACGCGCGCAGCAATCCAGCCAAGCGCAAATAGCAAGGGTAAAAATACGAGCCACCACGGTTCAAAATCCACTCTGGTCGACCTTCACTTTACGTTAAAAAGGAGCCAAAGGCGCCATCGTTTCGGGCGCGACGGCGTTGCTTGAAACGCCCGGGAATTTGAGTCGGTCTTGCAGGCGGACCATGTCGCGTTTAAGTTTTTTTACTTCGCGGCGACGCCGCATTACTGAGGGAACGGTCAGCAATAAGCCAAACACGACGCCCAATACAAAGGCCACCAGCATGACCACAATCAACGGTACGCCCGTGGCAATGTGGTCCGCGTAAAAATTGACGTCAACGGTTCCGGTATTCTTTAATGCAAATAGCAGGATCAACACGAAAACGAGTAATCGTAATATCCAGACCAGGTAACGCATGATGAAGACTCCAATAAATCGGGAATTCCACAATTGTAAGGGGAATCACCACGCCCGCCCGGCGATTGAGCACAACTCAATCAAACAGGCCCTCGTTTTGAGGGCCTATCTGAACTAAATGCCAACAAGCTTCACGGCAGGAATCGTGTGATCGATCCAGGCTAGCCCTGCATCAGGCGATCGTTAAACTGCCCCAATTTGAACGCGGACTCATCCTGGGCCCGCACCTTCTGATCAAATGCCGCATCGACCCTTTCGCGCAATTCCTTGCCCGATTTGAAATGAGGCACCTGCTTGCCAGGCACCAACACCTGCTCGCCCGACTTTGGATTTCGACCAACGCGAGGCAAACGCCGCGACAATGAAAAACTGCCAAAACCACGGATTTCGATGCGCTGACCATCGGCCAAAGCCTGGGCCATGGCATCGAGAACCGTCTTGACGGCATAGTCCATGTCGCGTACGGCAAGTTGCGGGTAGCGACCAGCCAGAATCGCTATCAGTTCAGACTTGGTCACACCAATTAACCGTCGTCACGTTGCTGGTCGAGCTTGGCTTTAAGCAGAGCGCCCAGATTTGTCGTGCCTGACGAGGCGCTGGCTTCGGTCATGCGCTGGATCGTTTCCGCCGTATCGGCGGTATCGCGCGCTTTAATCGACAATTGAATCGAACGCGACTTGCGATCAATATTCACAATCATCGCTTCGACGCTTTCGCCAACCTTAAGCACCGTCGTCGCATCTTCCACGCGGCCCGTCGAAATTTCGGAAGCGCGCAAATAGCCGTCAACGTCGACCGACAAAGTCACCACGGCGCCTTTCGGCTCGACCAGTTTGATCGTTCCGGGAACCACAGCCCCTTTATCGTAAGTAGCCACAAAGTTATTGAACGGATCGCCTTCAAGCTGTTTGATGCCTAGCGAGATGCGTTCCTTATCGGTATCGATCCCCAGCACCACGGCGTCGATTTCATCGCCCTTCTTGAAGTTGCGCACGGCTTCTTCGCCCGTTTCTGTCCAGGACAGATCGGACAAGTGAACCAGCCCATCGATCCCGCCAGGCAGGCCGACAAACACGCCAAAATCGGTAATCGACTTGATCGCGCCGCGGACCTTGTCGCCGCGTTTGAAATTGATGGAGAACTCTTCCCACGGATTCGGACGGCATTGTTTCATACCCAGGGAAATACGCCGGCGGTCTTCGTCTATTTCAAGAACCATGACTTCGACTTCTTCACCAAGCGTCACGACTTTGCGCGGATCAACGTTTTTATTGGTCCAATCCATTTCCGACACGTGCACCAAACCTTCGATGCCTGCTTCAACTTCCACAAAGGAGCCGTAGTCAGTCAGATTCGTAACCTTGCCGAACAAACGCGTGCCTTGCGGGTAGCGACGCGCCAGACCGACCCAGGGATCTTCGCCCAATTGCTTGACACCAAGAGAAACACGGCTTTTTTCTTGGTCGAACTTAAGCACCTTGGCCTCGACTTCCTGACCCACTTGCAGAACTTCGGACGGGTGACGAACGCGACGCCATGCCATGTCGGTGATATGCAGCAAACCGTCAATGCCGCCCAACTCGATAAAGGCGCCGTAATCGGTGATATTTTTAACCACGCCCTTGACGATGGCGCCCTCGCACAACGTTTCAAGCAGCTTCTGGCGTTCTTCGCCCATGCTGGCTTCCAGGACCGCGCGACGCGAAAGCACAACGTTATTGCGCTTGCGATCAAGCTTGATCACCTTGAAGTCCAGCGTTTTCCCTTCGTACGGCGTAGTGTCTTTAACAGGGCGCAGATCAACCAGCGATCCAGGCAAGAAAGCGCGAATGCCGTTCGTCATGACGGTCAGACCGCCCTTGACCTTACCCGTAATTGTGCCGGAAACCATTTCGCCGGACTCTAGCGCTTTTTCAAGCTGCAGCCAGGCCGATAGACGTTTGGCACGGTCGCGCGACAGGATGGTGTCGCCATAACCATTTTCAAGCGAATCGATGGCAACTGAAACAAAGTCGCCTGGTTGAACTTCGAGTTCGCCCTTGTCGTTCAAGAACTCTTCAAGAGGAATGAGCGCTTCCGATTTCAAGCCGGCGTTAACCACGACAAAATTATGATCAACACGCACGACCTCTGCGGAAATGACCTCGCCGGACTTCATATCCTGATTTTTGATGCTATCAGCGAATAAATCGGCGAAACTTTCACCGCCAACAGTGGCGGCAGGGGTGGGAATGGAGGACATTAAGTTAAATCCATAAGCCAGGATGGCCGTTAAAAACACACCAGAACAGGTTGCCTGTCCCAGTGGAGTGAAAAAATCCCAAATCGCAAAAAGGCCGGCTACCGCGCCTGTTTCGTCTTTTGAGCGCCTGATCTCGACCAAAGGTCGAGCACTACTTTAACCGTTTCATCAATAGACAAACTGGACGAATCGACCGTTACAGCATCGGTCGCCGCAACCAGCGGCGCCGTCAATCGAGCACGGTCACGCTCGTCGCGTGCTTCAATATCTTTCAACAGGTTGGCTAGATTAGCAGAAAATCCCTTTTCCTTCAACTGCTTACAACGCCTTTGCGCTCTCGAAACCACATCGGCAATTAAAAATATTTTTAAGGGAGCATCGGGAAATATCACCGTGCCCATATCGCGCCCATCGGCCACCAGACCCGGCGCGCGGCGAAAGGCGCGCTGCCGTTCCAGCAGCGCCTGTCGCACTAAACCATAGGCGGCGATCCTGGATGCCAGATTACCCACTTGTTCCTCGCGAATACGCCCGGTTACATCGCGCGCGGCCAGGAAAACGCGGTTATCCATGAATCTAACGTCAAGATTTCGCGCCACCTGGGCCACGATGCATTCATCGCCAGTGTCCCGCCCCTGATCGAGAGCCACCAGGGCCGTCAGGCGATACAACGCTCCGCTATCCAGGACCTTCCAGCCCAAAGCCCGGGCCACGCAATCAGCGAGCGTACCCTTGCCCGACGCTGTCGGTCCATCAATCGTAATAACTGGAATCGCCAAAGACAAATCGGCGTCGGCCGGAGCGTTCATGACTGGACCAAGGTGTTGTAAACAGAGAAATAATCGGGGAATGTTTTGCTAACGCAGCCTGGATCAAGAATGGTCACCGGCACAGGTCCGAAAGCCGCCAATGAAAAGCACATCGCCATGCGATGATCGTCGTAGGTCGCTATCGTGGCGGGCCGCCAGCCGGAAGGTCCGATTGGGTAAACGCGAATCCAGTCCGGACCTGTTTCGACCCGAGCGCCCAGCTTGGTCAATTCGATGTCCATGGCGTGGATGCGATCGGTTTCTTTAACGCGCCAACTGCCAATATTACGCAAGGTGCACGGCGCATCGGCGTAAAGCGCCAGAATAGCGGCCGTCATGGCGGCATCGGGAATTAGATTAAAGTCCTGATCGAACGCCTTCAGCTTTTCTCCTCGGGATACGCTCACGCCGGCAACCTCAATCGAATCGAGATGTCGAACAACTTTGGCGCCCATCGCTTCAAGCGTATCGGCAAAGGCAATATCGCCCTGAATACTTCCGGCACCCACGCCATAGACACGCACGGGACCGCCACCGATAGCGCCCAAAGCCATGAAATACGACGCCGATGACGCATCGCCCTCAATAGCCATCGTTCCCGGCGACCGATATCTTGAACCTGCGGGGATAGTGAAGCGCGCCCACTCGCTGCGTTGAACCTGAACGCCAAAACGCGCCATCAAGCTTAAGGTAATCAGCACATAGGGTCTGGAAATAAGTTCGCCATCAATCTCGATGATTAATGCTTGCTGCGCGGCGGCGGTATGAACAGGCGCAGCCAATAGCAAAGCAGTCAAAAATTGGCTTGACACCGCCCCCTTGACTTTGACCGGCCGCGCGGCCTGAATAGCCGCCCTGCCAATCGCCAAAGGCGGGTATCCCGGGTTTGCCAGATACCGAATATTGGCGCCCAAGGCTTGCAGCGACTGCACCAGATCGCCTATGGGGCGTTCATGCATGCGGGGCACACCCGATAAGCGATAGTCGCCGTCCATAAAGGCCAGCGCAGCGGTAAGGGGTCGAAAAGCTGTTCCAGCGTTGCCCAGAAACAAGTCAGCGCGGCGCACACCGAACCGCGCTGCACCGGTAATTTGAACCTGATCGTCGCCAATACGGTCAATCCCAACGCCCAACTGCTTTAACGCCGCTATCATGACGCGCGTATCGTCGGAATCCAGCAACCCATCGAGTCGCGTCACGCCATCCACCAGCGAAGCCAGCAGCAGCGCACGATTGGAAATACTTTTGGAACCCGGCAGTTTCACGTCGCCGGCGGCACTGCGCAACGGAGGCAGGCGCAAACTAGCCGTCGCCGTCATAGCAAGCCGCTCCTGCTACCCCAAAAGCGGCGTGCCAGAGCCGCCCGCTCAAGAAAGTCGCGCAAGCCCTGGGCGTCTTCATTGCGCAAGGATTGTTCAGCGCGTAAAAGCGCCGCCTTCACCTCTTGCAGCTCGGAAAGCACAGCATCCCGATTGGCCAGAAATATATCGCTCCACATTTCCGGCGAGCCCGCCGCAATACGCGTAAAGTCGCGAAAGCCGCTGCCCGCGAGAGCCAGACGCACATCAGAATCGCGCGAAGCGGCGACCTGTTCCATGAATACGGCCGACAAAAAGTGAGGCACATGGCTGACCGATGCCAACACGATGTCGTGCGCATCCGGCTCCATGACAATGACGCGCGCCCCGCAACGCTCCCACACCGCTGTCACGTATTGCCTGGCCGCGCTGCTATTTTCCGCCAATGGCGTCAGAACGACGGTGCAGTCCTGATACAGGCGCGCATCAGCCGCTTCCGGCCCGGTTTTTTCAGCTCCCGCAATCGGATGGCCGGGAATGAACTGCCGCGCCTGATCTCCCAGCACCGCGCGAGCCGCCGCCACAACGTTGACTTTCGTGCTGCCCACGTCGGTAATCAAGGTCTGCATGCGCAAAAGCGGTTTGATCTGCGCCAAAATACCTTCGATGGCGCCAACTGGGGTCGCCAAAATAATCAAATCCGCTTGCAAAGCCGCCTGCTCCAGCGTTGCCACTTCGTCGATCAGGCCCAACTGTCTGGCATGAGACAAGGATCGAGCGTTACGCCCCACGCCAAGCACACGCTCCACGCCGTGACGCTGACGCAATGCCGCCGCAAACGATCCGCCGATTAGTCCGACCCCGACAATAGCCAAAACTGGAACCACGGGAAATACCGATGCCTTTGAGACAAGCGATTGGGCCGTCATGACGGGGAAAGAATTTCGGACAGCGCCTGGATAAATCGGGCATTTTCTTCAGGCAGGCCAATCGACACTCTTAACCATTCAGGCAGGCCATCGCTGGCCACCGGGCGCACAATCACACCGCGCTTGAGCAGCTCCTGATTGACCCTTGATGCATCGCCCACCTGTACCAGCACAAAGTTTCCAAAGCTGGGTATGTACCTTAAGGCAAGCTTGTCGAACGCATCCGCCAGAACTTTCTTGCCCTCTTTATTTACTTCGTAGGTGCGTCGCAAATGCGCTGTATCGCTCAACACGGCGGTCGCGGCAGCCTGGGCCAGGCTATTGACGTTAAAAGGCTGCCGGACCCGATTCAGCAAATCGGTCAAACGGGGTTGCGCGGTCGCAAAGCCAACACGCAAGCCCGCCAGGCCATAGGCCTTGGAAAACGTGCGCGTGACGATCAAATTCGAAAACCGTTCCACCCAACGCGCACTCTCAAAACGCAGCTCGGGGTCAAGATACTCGGTATAGGCTTCGTCGATCAGGACGGTGACCCGGTCGGCGCAACGGTCTTGGACCTGCTTCAAAAACGACACGACGTCCGCCGCCGGTATAAATGTGCCCGTCGGATTATTCGGGTTGGCAATAAACACCAGCCGGGTATCATCATCGATAGCCGCCAACATGGCGACAAGGTCGTGGCCGTATTCGCGCGCCGCGACCATAATGTGGCGGGCGCCGCGGGCCTGGGTGGCCAGGCGGTACACGACAAACGCGTATTGTGAATAAACCGCCGCCGATCCGGGCGACAAAAGCGCCAACGACGCCAATTCAAGCAAATCGTTGGACCCATTCCCCAATGTAATCCAATCGGCTGAGACACCATAACGCCGCGCCAGCGCCGTCTTCAGCTCAAAGCCGTTGGAATCGGGATACCGCGCCAGCGAGCCAGCGGCACCCATCATGGCGCGGCGCGCCGACTCGGGCAGACCCAGCGGGTTTTCGTTCGAGGCCAGCTTAACGATGCTAGCGGGATCGAGCTTGAATTCGCGCGCCAGCTCTTCAATCGGTTTGCCCGCTTTATAAGGGGCGATGCCCAGGATGTAGCCGGGTACGACCGTGCTTACGGCATTGGCGTTAAGCTTGTTGCTAATCATGCTCGCACATCCTTACTGTAGGGGATAGGAACCCAGCACCTTGAAAAACGCGACTTGTTTTTTCAATTCAGATAACGTCCGCGCTACTGCCGGGTCGTCGCGATGCCCAAGCAAATCAACATAAAAATAGTATTCCCACTGACCTGTGCGCGCCGGGCGGGATTCGAAACGCGTCATGGAAACCCCATTGGCGGCCATCGGCGCCAACATCTCGTACACCGCGCCGGAACGATTTGGCACGGCCAGAATCAAGCTGGTTTTATCGTTGCCGCTAGGCAGGGTATCAATTGCCCCCACAGCCAAAAACCGGGTGCGATTTTGAGGGTCGTCCTGAATCCCGGAGGCGACGATTTGCAGATTCCACGCCAAAGCGGCACTTGCGCCGGCAATCGCCGCGACGCCCGGATCCTGCGACGCCACGCGCGCCGCCTCGGCATTGCTCGAAGCCGCGTCGCGCACCAAATGCGGATGATTTTGCGTCAACCAGGATTGACACTGAGCCAAAGCCTGAGGATGCGCCATGACACGGGTAACCCCATCAAGCCTGCCGGACTGGGTCATTAGGCAATGATGGATTTTTATCGAGCGCTCGCCCAACACTTTAAGCGACGAATTCAGCAACAGGTCGAGCGTGCGATTAACCGCGCCCTCGGATGAATTTTCAACGGGAACCATGCCGACATTAGCTTGCCCGGCTTCAACAGCGCGAAAGACTTCATCGAACGAATTGCAGCGCAATTTAACAATGGCATGCCCGAATTGTTCGAATGCCGCTTGTTCGGAAAATGAGCCTTGCGGCCCCAGATACGCCACTGTAAGCACGCTTTCCAAGCCACGGCAGGTGGAAATAATCTCGCCCCAAATAGCCTGCACGGCCTGTGCCGTGAACGGCCCCCGATTCAGCTCCTGCAGACGGCGGACAACAGCCACCTCGCGCTCGGGCTTTAAAACCGCCCCGTCCTCATCAAATTCCTTCTTTAGACTGCCAACCTCGAGCGCCACGCGAGCACGCTGGTTAAGCAATTCAAGAATCCGTTCATCGAGGGAATCAATTTGCTTGCGTAGCGGCAATAACTGAGTTTGCAAAGAGTTATCCATGGCGACGTTCAAATTCTTGCATCATTGAAATTAAGGCGTTGACCCCTTCAAGCGGGGTCGCGTTATAAATAGACGCCCGCATCCCGCCCACGCTTTTATGTCCTTTAAGCTGCATCAAACCCGCCGCTTCGGCCTGCGCCAGAAACTCAGCATTGAACGATTCGTTTTTCAAGAAAAAAGGAACGTTCATGCGCGAACGAACATTTGGCGCAATCCG
>JBDTGB010000087.1:0-12356 GCA_039937635.1 Burkholderiaceae bacterium
ATGTGGACTTGCCCGACCCCGACGGCCCGCACACAACCACGACCTCGCCGTTTGCAACCGACGTGGAACAATCTTTCAATACCTGAAACGAGCCATACCACTTGCTCACATTTTTAAATTCAATCACTAAAAACCCCTTGGACGTTAGCGAACAATGGCCATACGTTGTTCAAGTACTTTAACTGTGCGAGACGCGGCATAAGAAATAAGAAAATAAATGACAGCGGCAAAAATGAACATTTCAACCAAGCGTCCATCGCGCTGGGCGACGTTATTGGCGGCGCCCAAAAAGTCGGTCAGGGACAGCACGTAAACCAGCGAGGTATCCTGAAACAAAACAATCATTTGCGTCAGCAGCACCGGCGTCATGTTGCGAAACGCTTGCGGCAAAACGATATGGCCCATAACTTGCCAGTAATTCAACCCCAACGCGTAGCCGGCGCCGACCTGCCCGCGCGGAATCGATTGAATTCCAGCCCGCATGATTTCGCAAAAGTAAGCAGCTTCAAAAAGCGTAAACGTGATCAGTGCGGAAGTAAAGCCACCCACCGATATGGGCCGCCCGGCGTGCATCGCCCAGCCGACAATATAAGGAACCAGAAAATAAAACCAGAAAATGATCAGGATCAATGGCAGAGCGCGCAGAAAATTAACATAACTGCCCGCAACCCCCGACACAATGCGATTAGACGACAGACGCATCATGGCCAGCAGCGTACCTAAAATGACGGCGCCAATCGTGGACAACACCGTCAGCTTTAACGTAAATGCCATCCCCACCATAAATAGATAGGGAGCCGTGCGTAGAATAATTTCGTAGTCAAATGTATGCACAGTACGCCCCCTTATCTCTCAGCGCCGATAAAACCGGGCACGCTTATCCACTTTTCGATATAGCTCATCAGAACGACAACCACCGCGTTAATAATCAGATACAGCACTGTCGCCGCCGCAAACGATTCAAAAATTTGAAAAGTAAATTCTTGCATGGAGCGCGCCGCCCCGGTAATTTCAAGCAGGCCGATCGTAAAGGCAATCGAAGAATTCTTAATCAGATTCAGCGCTTCGGAAGTAAGTGGCGGCATAATAATGCGCACAGTTACGGGCAGCAGTATATAGCGATATACCTGCGGCTTGGTCAAGCCCAACGCGGTGGCGGCCATGGGTTGTCCGGCCGGCAAAGAATTAATGCCCGCGCGAATTTGCTCGGCTATGCGCGCCGAGGTGAATAAACCCAGACAAATAACGGCTGTCCAGAAAGTGCCCCAGACAGGATCTGCGGATTTGATGAAATCGCCAAGCCCTTTTGGCACGATCTCGGGAAAGACGAAATACCACAAGAACATCTGCACCAATATCGGAATATTGCGGAACAGTTCGACATAGCCCGCGCAGATTTTTTCGAGCCATGAGATGCGGCTAGTGCGAAGCACTCCAACCAGCACGCCCATAAACAGCGCAATGATCCAGGCCAGAATCGATACCCCAATAGTCCAGTAAAGACCGCGTATCAAGGTGTGAAGATAGGTTCCGGTCCCGTCGGCCGCCGGCGTCCAGAAAATTAGCCAGTTCCAGTTGTAATTCATAGTTAGCCTCGTGACCGCGATCGGGCTTAATTAAATAAAACGGCACAATCCGAGCAGAGTCGGATTGTGCCGCGTAAGCAAAAAACTACTTATAAACCGCTGGGTCGAAAGAGTCTGTAGGATGAGCAAAAGTTTTCTTCAACTCAGGCGATATCGGCCAGTTCAAATTGACATTTTTGGGAGGTATGGATTTCAAAAACCATTTGGTGTAAATCTTTTCAATGGAACCGTCCTTCATCAAGCCCTTGACCGCGTCGTCAACCACTTTCTTGAACGCGGGGTCGCCCTTGGGTTCGATCAGGCCATAAGGTTCGATCGTGTAGGCCTTGTCGTTAATCATCCAGTCGGATGGGTTGCGCGACGTTGCCACCAAACCGGCCAGCAGGATGTCATCCATGAAGAATGCGGAAGCTCGGCCGTTGCCCACTGTCAGGAAAGCTTCGGAATGGTCTTTGGCCGCAATGATTTTCATACCCAGGTTCTGCGAGGCGTTGGTTTCGGTCAGCCATTTCAGGTTACTGGTTCCCGAAGTCGAAACCACGGTTTTACCCTTGAAATCGGCCAAGTCTTTCAGATTTGATTTTTTCAGGGCTGTAAACCGCGTGGCGGTAACAAAGGTGGTCGGAGCGAAGCTAACCTGTTCTTGACGCTGCTGATTGTTGGTGGCCGAACCACACGCAATATCAACCGTGCCATTGGCCACCAAAGGAATGCGAGTCGATGACGTTACCGGAACAAGCTTCGTTTTAAGGCCAGGCAGTTTCAGATCTTTTTTCACCGCATCCACAATGCGATGGCATATCTCCATTGAATAACCAATGGGCTGCTGATGGTCGTCCAGGTACGAAAACGGAATAGACGAGTCGCGATAACCGAGTGTGATTTCACCCGTAGTCTTGATCTTGTCAAGACGACCTTCAGCCTGCACCGCGCTCATTCCGACGGCTGTTACCGCCACAGCTAGAAAATAGGGCAATAGTTTCATAGTATCTCCTTCAAATTTGATTAGGCGTTCTGTGACAAAGCCTTGACTTTTACAGTTTCGCACAAATGCATACAAAAACACTATTTTTTTGCCCGGATGATGGAGGGCGGTAAAAAAAACGTGTTACGAAGATCGCAGTATGCCTGATTATTGCCGAACTTTCCGTGCAGAAATACCCTAAGTAAATTCGCTCAAGTTATGAAAGAGCATCTATGTCGCTTTCGCCGGTGCGAATGCGAATAGCCTGCTCGACAGCCGTTACAAAAATCTTGCCATCGCCGATCTTGCCGGTGAAAGCCGCCTTTACAATCGCATCGATAGCCGCCTCGACCATCGTTGCGGGCAGCACCACGTCGATGCGAATTTTCGGAAGAAAATCAACCACGTATTCGGCCCCGCGATAAAGCTCGGTATGTCCCTTTTGACGTCCGAATCCTTTCACCTCGGTGACCGTCAAGCCGCTAACCCCCACTTCCGCCAACGCGTCGCGCACTTCATCAAGCTTGAAGGGCTTGATAATCGCCGAAATTTGTTTCATGGCAGATACTCCAGTTCGATCGTCATTCTATTCAATGCTCCTGTTTGTGCGCGCCGCTTGAGCCCGTCTGGCGAATTCTATGCAAAAATAACTTTAAAATTATCGCATGACGGCAAACGGGATGGTTTTTTAACATACCTTTATAATCGCGCATCATGTCAAAAAACACCGCACCCTCCGACCAAAACCAATTTGCCAACAAAGCTCACGCCTGGTCCGCGCGCTTTTCCGAACCGGTTTCCGATCTGGTCAAGCGTTACACAGCTTCAGTCGGCTTCGACCAACGGCTGGCTAATTTCGACATCCAGGGATCGTTGGCGCATGCCGATATGCTGGAGTCGATCGGCATCATCAGCCTTGGCGACAAAACGGCGATCGAACGCGGCATGGCGCAAATACTGAAAGAAATCGAAGCTGGCGAATTCAGATGGTCCATCGACCTGGAAGACGTCCATCTGAATATCGAAAAACGCCTGGTTGAACTGATCGGCGACGCCGGCAAACGGCTCCATACGGGACGCTCACGCAATGATCAGGTCGCCACCGATATCCGTTTATGGCTGCGCGACGAAATCGATGCGTCAACAGACTTGTTACGTCAGTTGCGTCATCGCCTGGCCGAACTGGCCCTGAAGCATGCCACTACAATTTTACCGGGCTTCACCCATTTGCAGGTGGCTCAACCGGTCACCTTTGGACACCACCTGCTGGCCTACGCCGAGATGTTCGGGCGCGACGCCGAACGCCTGCTCGACTGCCGCAAGCGGGTCAATACCCTTCCATTAGGAGCGGCGGCGCTGGCCGGGACGTCCTACCCGATCGATCGCGAGCGGGTCGCCAAGACACTGGGCTTCGACAAGGTCTGCCGCAATTCACTGGATGCGGTTTCGGATCGCGACTTCGCCATCGAGTTTTGCGCCGCTGCGGCGCTGATCATGATGCATATTTCGCGCCTGTCCGAAGAGCTGGTGCTGTGGATGAACCCGCGCGTGGGTTTTATCGACCTGGCCGACCGCTTTTGCACCGGCAGTTCGATCATGCCGCAGAAGAAAAACCCCGATGTGCCGGAACTGGCGCGCGGAAAAACGGGGCGGGTATACGGCCACTTGATGGCGCTGCTCACCCTGATGAAAGGCCAGCCTCTGGCCTATAACAAGGATAATCAGGAAGACAAAGAAGGCCTGTTCGACTCGGCCGACACTGTTCGCGACACACTGACGATTTTCATCGACATGGTGGGCGGCATCAAGGTCAAGGCCGACGCCATGCGCGCAGCCGCCTTGCAAGGATTTGCGACGGCCACCGATTTGGCCGATTACCTCGTTAAAAAAGGCATTCCGTTTCGCGACGCGCACGAGACTGTTGCCCATGCGGTGCGCACCTGCGAAGGAAGGCGCTGCGATCTGACCGATTTAACGCTGGCCGAACTGCAAGAATTTCATCCTGCGATTGAACAGGATATCTACGGGATATTAACCCTGGAAGGTTCAGTGGCCGCGCGCAATCACACAGGCGGCACGGCGCCCGATCGGGTCGCGCAAGAAGCCCAACGCGTCTTGGCTGAAACAGCGCGGGAACATTGATTCAAACGTTATTCCATTTTTAAATCATTCGTGAACGCGAAAGCGAAGCGCAGACAGTACTGGCTGTACGACAAGCGAAGCTGACAAAGTGCGCGAATGATTTAGAAGTGGAATTAATCGAACACCGCGATCGACTCGACATGGGCCGTATGAGCAAACATATTCACCACGCCAGCGCCTTGCAGGCGATAGCCGCCTTCATGGACTAATACTCCGGCGTCGCGCGCCAAGGTAGCCGGGCTGCACGATATGTAAACT
The DNA here is from genome assembly GCA_039937635.1 of Burkholderiaceae bacterium. Lineage (GTDB taxonomy): Bacteria > Pseudomonadota > Gammaproteobacteria > Burkholderiales > Burkholderiaceae_B > JBDTGB01. The sequence goes on from JBDTGB010000087.1 coordinate 4,951, forward strand.
ATTTTTTTGGGTCGCTCGGCCGGAATCAACGCGCTCAACGAACGCACGACGGCCTCGGCCCCTTCGCGCGGCGGGTCAATCAGGACTTTGTCAAAATAGCCCTGCCCCGGCAGCCACTGCGCCTCTATCTTGAACAGATCCAGCGTGGCGAATTGCACGCGATCCTGCAAACCGTTTAGCCTGGACGAGGTCTGAGCGCGATCCGTCAGAACCGAGCTCCCTTCGAAGCCCACCACGGAGTGGGCCTGTGTGGCCAAAGGCAAGGTAAAGTTGCCCAAGCCGCAGAATAGGTCCGCCACACGATCGCTGGCCGTAATTTCGAGCAAGGCCAAAGCTTTCACGACCAGACTGCGGTTCATCGCGTCGTTGACTTGCGTAAAATCGCCGGGTCGATAGTGCATGCGCAAGCCATACTCCGGCAATGCGTAAGCCAGCTTTTCAGCGTCCTCGGGAATCAATGGATGGATGGTTTCCAGCCCTTTCGATTGCAGCCACCACGACACATCGTAGCGTGCGCCAAATGCCTTGAGCAGAGCGATGTCGGAATCAATCAGCGGCTCAAGATGGCGCAGCAATAAAGCAGTGGTCCGATCACCCACCGAGACCTCAATTTGCGGCAGACGATCCGGTGTGGACATGGATCCTATCAGCAAGCGCAACGGCGCCAACAAGCTGGATACATGCCGCGGCAACACCAGGCACTGCGTCATATCGGTCACATAGCGGCTGTGGCGCTCGCGAAACCCGACCATAACCCCGCCCTTTTTGTTAACCATGCGCACCGACAAACGCGCTCGATTTCGATAACCCCAGCTTGGGCCGTGCAAGGCCGGCAATATCCGCCCAGGACGCAACTTGCCAATATGCCAAAACGCGTCTTCAAGAACGCGCTGCTTGACGGCAACCTGCGCGCCAGGCTCAAGATGCTGCATGATGCAACCGCCGCAAACTCCGAAATACGGACACGGCGGCTCAACCCGCTGCGATGAAGCGTGCACGAGCTGCTCAACGCGGGCAATGTCGAACGATGTCTTACTGCTGATAACTCGCGCCTGGACCCGTTCGCCCGGCAACGCTCCTTCGACAAAAACCACTTTGCCGCCGCGGCGCGCCACACCGCGCGCCTGAAGGTCCAAAGATTCAATATCAAGCACTTCATGCATAAAGATTCAAGCGTCTCAGTTCAAATTCGGGTTCAACAGATAAAGCCAATATGGCTTGTGCCCAACGAAGCTTAAAGCATCATTGGGCACAAGCCCGGCCTCTGCCATTTTAAATGAACCCTCCGAGACAGCGCCGAAGGTCGCAGCCTTGGCTTACGAGGCGGGCTTGCTGGATTTTACTGCGTCGGAACCACCATCGCGCTTCTGGGCATGCGCGGCCCGTCTTTCCGCACGCTTATCCAGAAATGACGCGATCTTTTGCTGTTGCGTTGCGTCCAGCGAGTCCCATACCGCCAGCCACTTCTGATTCACTTCCCGACGCCCGTTAACCATTGCCTGGCCCTTATCCGACGTTTCCTTTATCGCCGCATGCGGATCGACCTTACCCGATTTCAACTGCTCCAGCCGCGCTTTACGCGCATCGCGCATCGATTCGCGCCGAGTTTTTTGAAGGCTCTTCTGCGTGGCCTGCGCGTCTTTCAACAAGGTGTTCTGCGCATCGTTAAGCGCCAAAGACTGCACGAACGCAGCATCCAGCGGTCCATAGCCAGGAACCCACATTGCGCCGCGTTGATGATGACCGCGCATCGCTTTGTGAGAATGACCCATCGATCTGTCAGGCCATGCCGCCGAGTTCTCGGGCTGACTGGCCGTGGTCGACGGCGTGGCGACGGGGGCGGTGGATGAGCCGGCGGGCGTTGCCGCCCAGGCCGCACCTTGCAAAGCAAGCGCGGCCATCACAACCGACAGTTTGGCAAGAGGCGAAGATTTCAAGTGGTTCATAATGGTTCATTCCTTTAGATGAGGAGCGGCCATTATCTGTCGACAATGATTTCCAACCTGTTTCACTACAGACGAATTGCTTTCAATTGATTTCAGTGCTCGTCCCACGCAGCCAGAAATTCTTTCCAGTGCGGTGCGCTGCTGGCATGAAGCGTATCGCGCACAAGCGCAATCTCGCTATCGTAGGCAGTCTGATCGAGTTCGCCCGTCAACAGGCGATAACGACAATACACCAGCCAAGTGTTCACGACATCAGTCTGGCAATAAGCGCGCACCTCGTCAGCCCTGCCGCCGGACCACGCCTGCCACACTTGCCCACCGTCCATGCCCAGCTTGCCCGGAAAGCCGCAAAGCTTGGCCAGATCGTCCAGCGGGGCGTTGGCCCGGCCATTGTATTTCGCCAATAAGTCCATCAGATCGATATGACGATTATGGTAGCGATTAATGTAATTGTTGTATTTGAAATCGCGGTCGTCTTCGCCCGTATCCCAATATCGCGCCGCCTGCACCGAATGAATCAGGCTACGGTAATGCAGCACAGGTAAATCAAAACCCGACCCATTCCAACTGACCAGACGCGGCGTATAGCGTTCAATCGTTTTGAAAAAGCCCGACAATAACGCGGCTTCGGGATCGTCGGCAGCGCCTATCGTTTTAACGCGGAACCCGTGATCATCCCGGAAGGCGCAGCCTATCACGGCAACTTGCTGCAAATGCAAGGGTAGAAAATCGTTGCCGTGAGATTCCAGGCGGGCCGCCAACGCCGCCTCGACCACCTGAACATCGGTTTTTTCAGGCCCCCAGTGATTCAGCCGGCGCAATCCGCCTACATCGGGAATCGTTTCAAGATCGAAAACGAGTATGGGAGTCATCGCGTGGGCAGGTAAGCCAGTGGATCAACAGCATTGCCATGACGGCGGATTTCAAAGTGCAAACGCGGCGAGGTAGTCTCGGTTTTTCCTATCGTTGCTATTTTCGTCCCCTTCTTCACTTTCTGCCCTGTCTTGACCAATAACGTCTGGGCATGCGCGTAGGCCGTTATAAAGCCATCGCTATGACCCAACAAGACCAGATTTCCAAGCCCGCGCACCCCATTGCCCGCGTACATCACCTTGCCGTCGGCAGCGGCGTCGATCGGCTCGCCCTCGGCCCCTTCAATATCGACCCCTTTGGTATTCGCGTTAAAACTTTGAATAATGCGGCCCTTCGCCGGCCAACCCCAGTGAATAACGCCCGCGTCGCTGGCAGGCGGTGGTGTTTCAGGCTCTTTGGGCTTGACAGGGGTTGTCGGAACAACCGCCACAGGGGCCGCGGCCGGCGCCGGGTTAACCTCGACGGCTGCGCCGGCACCGCTTAGTCGCAAAGTTTGCCCAACCCGCAACTGATTCGGATTATTGATGTTGTTAATCCGCTTCAATGTGGCAACATCCACATTGTGCGCCTGGGCGATTTTGTACAAGGTATCGCCCGATACAACGACATACGTTTCGCTCGATGGCGCCGAGGCGCCGGTTTCTCCGGTCAAGTCGGTAACAGGGGCGTGGGTTACCCTTGATGCACAACCCGCCAGCAACGCCGTTGCCAACACGACGGTGAACAATAAACGACGAGACGTTCGTGTAGCGTATTCAGTTGTCTGAGTGACGGCAGACGGTGACGTCCCAGCATACATATGGTTCTCCTAAAGACCTATAGTTGTGTCCCCGCCTTTAGGGGAACAAAGCGCACCGATTCCAATTCTTCGCGATGCCAAGTTGTGGGTCCGGTGCGTTCTATTAAAATGAGACGCTGTGCTGAAGATCCTTCGGGCGCAATCAAACGCCCCCCAAGCACAAGCTGTTCCAGCAAAACTTGGGGTATTTTAATACCAGCGGCGGCGACTATGATTGCGTCAAACGGCGCAACGCCGGGCAAGCCCAGCATTCCGTCGCCAAACGACAGACGCACACGGCTAATAAGCTTGAGCAAGCGAAGATGATACCGCGCCAATTCAAACAGCCCTCGAACACGCTCGATGGCATGCACTTCTTTGACGAATTGAGCCCAGACGGCCGCTTGATACCCGCAGCCCGCCCCAACCTCCAGGACTTTTGTGGGTATGCGATTCTCGCACACCGCCGAAATCATGCGCGCAACCACCCAGGGCTGTGAAATAGTCTGGCCATGACCAATAGGCAGCGCGGCATCGTCGTAAGCCCGGCTGGCCAGCCCTTCATCGACAAACAAGTGACGCGGCACAGCCAGCATTGCGGCCAGCACCCTGTCGTCTTGGATACCCTGGCCGCGCAAGCGCTGAACCATTACGCCGCGCGACCGTTCCGAGTTCAAACCCATATTGACCGGAGTTAAAGCGTTGACGGCCGGGGATTGACCAGGCGGGCGTCGGCTGGATGAAGAGATGCGCGTGTTGCTGTTGGAAGCGGAAAATCCCCGGCCCAGACTGGAACGGCCAAAACGATTCGTCGTCCCCGTATCAAGGGGAAACGGAGTTACAGGCTTGCGCATAAGGAGCCCGCCCAAGCTTTCACGCGGCCCAATTGTTCGTAATTAGTCAGATCGAAACTTAGGGGCGTGACTGAAACGGCAAGCTGTTCAATCGCGCCGAAATCAGTGCCGAAGGCTGAATCCAAAACTGTTCCCACAGGCCCAATCCAATAGACCGGATCGCCATACGGAGTACTGGTTTTGACGACCGGCTCGGACGGATGCCGTTTACCCAGTCGTGTGACGTGGATCCCCCGAATCGCTTCAAAAGGCGCCGACGGGACATTTACATTCAGCAAGACAGGCTGCCCGAACGGCTGCGCAAGTTGCTGCTCGACCAGCTGCCGCGCAACCTTCGCTGCTGCGTCCAAGTGTTCCCAGCCCTTCTTCACCAATGAGAACGCCATGGCGGGTATCCCGAACAAATACGCCTCGGTGGCTGCGGCAATAGTGCCCGAATACAATGTGTCGTCGCCCATATTAGCGCCGTTATTGATACCCGACACGACAAGATCAGGCCGGAAATCGAGCAAGCCGGTCAATGCAATATGGACGCAATCAGAGGGAGTGCCATTGACGAAGTAAAAGCCGTTGGGCGCTTGCCGCACTGATAATGGCCGATTCAATGTAAGCGAATTCGATGCGCCGCTGCAGTTCGTTTCCGGCGCGACAATTGTCAGATCAGCCAAGCCTTTCAGGGCTTGCACCAACGCCTCCACGCCCAAAGCGTTATAACCATCGTCGTTAGATACTAGAATGCGCATCTTGCTTCCATAAAATTCAAGCCAGCTTGGGCGATTGTACCCGGTCGTTTTGTGGTTTTGGGCAGCGCTCACGGTAGAATCTCAACTATGCGCACTTCCCAAGCGCGTTTTGGATACACCTGCATGACATCAATAATTTATTTCGCCGCCAGCCTGTCAGTCATTCTGACTGCTTACATTTTGGGTTCCATTCCATTTGCGGTCGTAATAAGCCGAATCATGGGGCTGCGGGACCCCCGCAGCTTCGGCTCCAAAAACCCGGGAGCCACCAACGTTTTACGCACCGGAAATAAAACGGCAGCGGCGTTGACCTTGCTTGGCGATGGCGCCAAAGGCTGGCTTGCAGTCTGGCTGGCTACCGGGCTGGCCCAGCGTTTCCAGCTTTCAGATGCCATAATCGGCCTAGCCGCCATCGCGGTATTCCTGGGCCACGTGTATCCGGTTTTTTTAAAGTTCAAAGGGGGCAAAGGGGTCGCCACAACGCTGGGCGTGCTCTTCGCAATACAACCGTGGCTGGGAGCCGCAACAGTGGCAACCTGGCTGATTGTCGCCTACGCCACCAAGTACTCTTCAGTGGCGGCAATCACATCGGCCCTTTTCGCGCCCACGTTTTATTTGTTTGGCGGAAACGTCGTATGGGAATTCGATGCAACCCTTTGTCTATCAATTGCGATCATCAGCGCCATGCTGATACATCGCCACCGAGCCAACATCAGCCGACTGATGACGGGCAAAGAAGGCCGGATCGGCGCCAAAAAAAAGAGTAATCCAAGCTGAACCAGTCAGGCAAGACCCATGACGCCGCGAACGGGGCCGCTCTTACGCTACGGCCTTTTGACAGACATCGCGCAGATCCCACCGCGGCCGAACCGTGAAGGCGTGCCCCATATCCGCCAGGTCAACCAATCCCGCATTAACCCGTTGAGCCGCCGCAAAGGCAATCATGGCGCCATTATCGGTGCAAAAATCCAGAGGCGGAAAAAACACCTCGCCGCCTTGCTTGAGCATGGACTGGACCAAGTGCCGGCGCAAATGGCGATTGGCCCCCACTCCCCCTGCCACAACAAGACGTTTAAGCCCCGTTTGTTGCATCGCCTTGATCGACTTGATCGCCAGCACATCGACAATCGCCGCTTCGGTCGCGGCCGCCAGATTGGCGCGCTGTTGCCCAGTCAACTGACCCGTTTCTTTTTCCAGACTCTTCACGCGCGTCAACACGGCCGTTTTTAATCCACTGAAGCTGAAGTCCAGATCGTGGCTGTGCAACATCGGGCGTGGAAGATTAAAGCTGCCCGGGTCGCCTTCCCGAGCCAGCAGCGACAAGGCGGGGCCACCCGGATATCCCAATCCCATGAGCTTGGCTGTCTTATCGAACGCCTCGCCAGCGGCATCATCGAGCGTTTCACCCAACAATTCATAATCCCCCACATTATTGACACGCATAAGCTGGGTGTGGCCACCCGAGACCAGCAAAGCAACAAACGGGAAGGCCGGCGATGGATCGGCGAGCAAAGGCGACAGCAAATGTCCTTCAAGGTGATGAATGGGAATAGCGGGCAAATCGCGCGCCCACGCAAACGATTGAGCCACGCTGGCCCCAACCAGCAGAGCGCCGGCCAGTCCAGGACCAGCCGTATAAGCCACTGCATCAATATCGCTGAATGACAATTGCGCATTGCGTAGAACCTCGCGCGTCAACGGCAAAACACGCCTGATGTGGTCGCGCGAAGCAAGCTCGGGAACAACCCCGCCGTACTCCTGATGCATCGCGATTTGACTGTACAAAGCATGGGCCAGCAAACCTTTCCGAGTGCTTACCACCGCTACGCCGGTTTCGTCGCAAGAACTTTCAAAACCAAGAATATTCATGGCTGCAAGTGTACAACCACGAGCAAAACCGCCTTAGAATTGCCAACAACTTTTGACTTTTACAGCTTTATTTCAAGTTTCAGCTGATATATCGCCCACTATGGGAAAACCAATGCTTGAAGAATATTTTCAACTGCATGAACACGGGACGACGGTGCGCACTGAAATCCTGGCGGGAATCACCACTTTCCTGACCATGTCCTACATTATTTTCGTAAACCCGGCGATCCTCTCGGGCACCGGCATGGACCACGACGCCGTCTTCGTCGCCACTTGCCTGGCGGCCGCGTTAGGCACGCTAATCATGGCCTTCCTGGCGAATTGGCCGATTGGCATGGCGCCA
>JBDTGB010000088.1:0-7396 GCA_039937635.1 Burkholderiaceae bacterium
AGCCGTTTTAATGTTTTTCGGTTACGCCACTTGTCCCGACGTTTGCCCCACAACGCTGGCGCAACTTGCGCAGGTCATGCAAAAACTGGGACCGAGCGCCAAGCAGGTCAGCATCCTGTTCATTAGCGTAGACCCTCATCGCGATACCCCCGAAAAGCTGCAGGCCTACGTTAACGCGTTCGACAAAGATGCCATTGGCCTTACGGGAACCGAACAGCAAATTGCCGACGTCGCACGCCGCTATCGTGTCGCCTATCAAATTGAAAAACCCACCACGGCGGACACCAATGATTACGTCGTCGCGCACGGCCGTGGGGTTTATATTTTCGACCAGAAAGGCCGCGCGCGCCTGCTGGCCGCCGACACCAATTCGGTTCAAGCGCTGACCGAAGGCATCTTGTCGGTGCTGGCAAACGCCAAAAATTAAGGCTCGCCACAAGGCTTCCAGACTTTGCGCGGACAGCTCGACTAGGCGCTCTTGCGCCAACGCAACGAATCAGAGGTCACGCTCAGTTGGGCGGCGGCCTGTCTAAGCGCTGTGCGCACGCCTTCTTCAATGACCGGATGATAAAACGGCATTTCGAGCATTGTATGCACGGTCATTTGCTGCTGCACCGCCCAGGCCAGCAGATGTCCGATGTGTTCCGCGCGAGGCCCCGCCATCTCCGCGCCTAGAAACAAGCCATCATGCTGGTTGACATAAACGCGCAGCTTGCCGCGATTGTGCAACATAATTCTGGATCGCCCCTGGTTGGCAAAATCGACTTCGCCAATAACCACACCCGTTGAGGGCAACTCTTTGAAATGCATGCCCACCTGCGCCAACTGCGGTTCGGAAAAAACGACTGAAAAAGGCGCGCGCCGCCGCGCTTGCCGAACATCCGGAAAACGAGCCGCATTCTCGCCGGCGATACGGCCATCGTCCGCCGCCTCGTGCAAAATTGGAAGGTCGCCATTCACATCGCCAGCGATAAAAATCGGCGAAGAGCCTAATTGCAGAGTCTGCGCGTCAAAGTCGGGCACGCCTTTCCCGTCAAACGCCCGCGACATGTTTTTCAGACCAAGCTGGTCGACGTTTGGCCGGCGCCCCGCCGCGATCAGCAAATAATCGAAATGTTCCGTGTGCTCCTGCCCGCTGGCGTCCCGATAACAGAGCTCAACTTCGTCTCCGATTCGCCGCGTCGCGATAATGTGCGTGTTCAATTGCAAATCGAACTCGGACTGAAAGGCGGCCAGCGCGCTGGCTTTCACCTGTGGGTCCCTTAACCCGCCCAGGCTTTCACTGCGACCCAAGACCTTTGTTTGAACACCCAAACGCGCCAATGCCTGACCCAGTTCCAAACCTATAACCCCGGCCCCCACCACCACAACCCGTTGCGGCAAGTCGTCCCATGCAAAAACGTCGTCGTTGACGATTACCCGCTGGCCCAGCGCCTTGAACATCTCTGGAACGACCGGGGTCGAGCCCGTGGCAATAACGACACTTTTAGCTTCAATTTTAGTGTGGTCGTCGACCTGCAACACCGTGTCGGATGCAAACTTTGCATAGCCACGAACCTTATCATCCGCCGGTATCTGTTCGACGCTGTCCAGTACGAAACCCACGAACCGATCGCGTTCACGTTTGACCCGATCCATGACTTCACGACCGTTCACAAGGATATTGCCTTGTATATGAACGCCAAAAGGCGCGGCATGCGCGGCGGCATGAGCCGCCTCGGCAGCGGCAATCAACAATTTGGATGGCATGCAGCCAACGCGCGCGCACATCGTGCCATAAGGGCCGCCTTCGATCAGGATCGCGTTAAGGCCGGCCGACTTCACCGCCCGATAAGCGGTCAAGCCCGCAGTTCCCGCGCCTATGATGGCGACATCTGTTTTTATGTGCTTCATACCTAGAATGTTCTCCGTTTTCGTCGAAGAGGCGCCTGCCGTCAACAGCTCAGCGACTACAAAAAACCACAACAGTTGATTTTGCGACGCCTATCGACCAGGTTTCTATTATAGAAAAAACTATTATTTTTAATATTTTGTTTTTTCTAATACGCCGACGGTAAATAGACATAGTCATCCACTGCGCATAGTCATTACGGCAACGCCTGCTTAGATTCCGGTCCATTCCGTGACGTACGCATGATAATTGGGTCGCTCGATCGGTGTGGGAACCTGAATTGGCGTGCCAATTGCAACATAACCCATGAATCGGTAGTCCAGACCGTCGAAGCCCAACGCCTCGTTGACCTCGTCAATATACGTGCCCAGACCCGTGCTCCAGTACGCTCCGTAACCCAGCATGTGAGCCGCATTCAGCATTGTGACAACGGCCGCTCCCGTGGCCAGCATCCGTTCGTGCTCCGGAATTTTTGGATTGGAATAGTCCAGCCGGCACGCCACCGCAATCAGCAAAGGCACTTCCTTCAGCCAGCGCCGAGTCGACGCCTCTTTCTCAGACGAAATCGGCTTGCCTGCCGCCTTGGCCGCGGTAATCGCCAGATCGGCCAAACGTCCAATGGCGTCGCCGCGAATTAACGCGAAGCGCCAAGGCCGCTGGCGACCGTGGTCGGGCGCGGACATGCCAGCCTGTAAAATGTGCGACAGATCATGGTCGCTTGGTCCCGGCGCCTGAACATATTTAACCGAACGGCGCGAGAACAAGTATTCGATGGGCGATGCAGGCACTGTCAATTCTCCGTGTCATTCCGTTTTTAAATCATTCGTGCACTTTGTCAGCTTCGCTTATCGCACGGCTTGTACTGTTTGCGCTTCGCTTTCGCGTTCATGAATGATTTAGAAACCGAATCAGGCATGCGCGGCGGTGACAACCAGCGCTTTCATATCACGCACTGCCTTTTCCCATCCGTCGAATAAAGCTCTGGCCACAATGGCATGACCAATATTAAGTTCGGCAATACCGGGTATGGCGGCAATGGTCTGTACGTTTCCATAATGCAAACCGTGGCCTGCGTTGACACGCAAACCCAGGCCGGCCCCTTGCGCCACCGCGGCGCGAATGCGTTGAAGCTCTGCTTCGGCCGCGTCCACATCCACCGCGTTGGCGAACGCCCCGGTATGAAGTTCAATCACGCTCGAATCGGCTCGTTGGGCCGCGTCGATTTGCGCCGGATCGGGATCAATGAACAGCGACGCTCTTATGCCCGCATCGTGCAGCATCTGGACCGCTTCTTTAACCGCATTGAATTGACCCAGCACATCAAGCCCTCCCTCGGTGGTTAACTCGGCGCGTTTTTCAGGCACGAGGCAAACATCTTCGGGCAAGGTGCGACAGGCAATAACCAGCATTTCCGGAGTAATGGCGCACTCAAGATTCATCCGGGTGCGCAAGCGCGACCGAATTTCAGCGACATCGGCATCCTGGATATGGCGGCGGTCTTCCCGCAAATGCAAAGTAATGGCATCGGCGCCAGCTTCTTCAGCACGCAGCGCCGCCTGAACCGGATCCGGATACGCCGTAAGACGCTGCTGGCGCAAGGTCGCAACGTGATCGATGTTCACGCCCAGCTCAATCATTGTCATCACATCTATCTCGCAATCAAGGAAACAAACAGGTCAGACGTCATTATCGCTTGTTGCATCCCGCCTGTCTTGCCGGATGCCGTCAACGAGTCGCAACTGAATCCTTAAGCCACCCACCTCCGAGCGCCTTATACAGTTCGACGCGATTCGTTAACGAATCCAGGCCTGTCTGCAAAAGTGATTGCTGTGCGGTGTACAGGCTGATTTCGGCCGTTTGCACCTGCAAAAAGCTATCGACGCCACTGTCATAGCGCAACTGAGCCAGCCGCAGAGTTTCGCTTGCGGACTGCTCGAACGAGCGCAAAGCATCAAGTTGATGGAAATAAGTCGCCTCGCCGGCGAGAGCGTCCGCCACTTCCCGGAACGCCGTTTGAATCGCCTTTTCATATTGAGCAACGGCAATGTTTTTACGCGCTTTGGCTAGATCCAGGTTGCCGCTCAAGCTGCCGCCTGAAAAGATGGGAGCCTGAATTTGCGGTGCAAAAGACCAGAAATAGTTTCCGGAACTAAACAACCCGCCCAGCGCCGGGCTGGCGAATCCCAACAGACCGGTCATGGAAATATTGGGGAAAAATGCGGCTCTTGCGGCGCCAATGTTCGCATTGGCGGCAAGCAACGCATTTTCAGCTCCCAGAATATCGGGCCGGCGCTGCAGCAAATCGGACGGCAAGCCTACAGGGATGGCGGCAAGCAACTGATTCTGGTCAAAAACAGCGGCCTTCGGCACGTTTTGTGGAATGGATTCGCCCAACAACAATAAGAGAGCGTTCTGAGCTCGCGCCTCGGTGCGTTTGACGGTCGCCAGGTCGGCGCGCACCGAATCTAGCTGAGTTTTAGCCTGATTCAGATCCAACGCCGACGCCACTCCCGCTTTAAAAGTCGAATTCACCAAAGAATAAGATTTTTCGCGCGCGGCAAGGGTCTGGCTGGTTAGCGCGCGTTGCTGCTCGGCGGCCCGCAGGCCAAAGTAAGCCTCGGCGACCTGCGCAATCAAATTAATGTGAACCGTGCGTTGTGCCTGTTCAGTCGCCAGAAATTGCTGATACGCCGCCTGCGACAGATTTTTTATGCGCCCAAAGAAATCAAGCTCGAACGAAGTCATGCCAACGCCCGCCTGATAGTAGCGCGAAACACTGTCCGTCGATGAGCCGCGCGAGCTGCGAAGATCGGGCGGGTTATGCTGTATTTGCGCATTTCCGCCAACGCCTATCGTCGGATAACGCCCGCTGTCGGCAATGCCATACTGAGCGCGCGCTTCTTGAACGCGCTGCACCGCCACGCGCATGTCCCGATTATTATCAAGCGCAATGCCAATCAGTGCGACCAGTTGCGGGTCCCGAAAAAAATGCCGCCAACCCAGCTCGGCGCTTGCGGCCACGCCCGGATCAACGGCTTGAGTCCCATCCGGCTGATCGGGATACTGTGTCGGAATCGGGGCGACTGGTCGCTCGTACTTGGGAGCCAGCGAACATCCCGCAACAGCCAAAGCCATCAGTACAGGTAAAAACGTTAATCGAAAAACGCGCTGGCTCATGCTTGGTCCCCGTCTGTGGAAGGACGAGGCTCCGATTGGTTAGGGGCGGTTAAATGATGAACCGTGGTTAGCGGCGCCTTGGCGTGGGCGTCTGTTAATCTGGGCTTGGTTTTAAACAAGTTTAGAACAACCACAAAAAAAGTTGGCACAAACAACATCGCTAAAGGCGTTGCCGCCAGCATCCCTCCCAGCACCCCCAGGCCCACCGCGTTTTGGCTGGCATGACCGGCTCCCGTGGCAATCGCCAGCGGAACAACGCCCAGAATAAACGCGAAGGAAGTCATTAGAATGGGGCGAAACCGCAAGCGCGCCGCCTCGGTGGCGGCATCGGTAATGCTCCCGCCAAGGGCATACGTATCTTTGGCGAACTCCACAATTAAAATGGCGTTTTTCGCAGCAAGGCCAATCACCGTGATCATCCCAACCTGAAAATACACGTTGTTTTCCATGCCCAGCGCGGAAATAAGCGCGGTGGCGCCCAGCATCCCCAATGGGACCATCAACATGACCGATAGCGGAATGGCCCAGCTTTCGTAAAGAGCCGAAAGCACCATGAACACCACCAACATCGCCAGGCCCATTAAAATAACAGACTGGCCGCCGGCCTGCTTCTCTTGATGAGACAAGCCCGTCCATTCATAACCGTAGCCTTGCGGCAACTGGGCCACCAGTTTTTCCATTTCAGCCATCGCCTGGCCCGAAGAATAACCCGGCGCGGACGAACCCGAAACGCGTATCGACTCGTAACTGTTATAACGAACGACCTGCACCGGCCCCTGCTCCCAATCCGTCTTGACAAATGACGACAAAGGCACCATTTCGCCAACGCTATTGCGCGCATTCAGCTTCATGATATCGTCGATATTCATGCGATGGTTCTGGTCGGCTTGCACCCACACGTTCTGAATCCAGCCCATATTCGGAAACTTGGCTACAAAAGACGAACCCAAAGAAGTGGAAAGAAGCGTGGCGGCCTCGCTGAAATCAACCCCAAGCGCGGCGGCTTTATCGCGATCAATGGTCAGCCGAAGCTGAGGGCCTCCTCCTAATCCGGTTACTCTGGTTTGCGCCAGCACCGGGCTTTTCGCCGCCGACTGCAACAACTGCTGCGAAGCCGCCACCAGAGCGTCATGCCCCAACCCGCCACGGTCTTCCAGACGCATGTCGAAACCCGACGCGTTGCCCAGCGACGAAATGGCTGGCGGCACAATGGCAAACACCATTGAATCAGGCAAGCCGAACAACAAGCTCTGGGTGGCCCTATTGCCAACTGCCTGAGCGGAGTTCTGCTCTCCCGTGCGCTGTGCGAAGTCTTTTAGCGGCACAAACGCAATAGCCGAATTCAACCCATTTCCGTTGAAGCTAAAGCCTTGAACCGTAATAATATTCTGAAACTGAGGCTGCTTCTGAAAATAGCCCTCCACTTTCTCGATAATGTCGATCGTTCGATTTGCGGTTGACCCGGCGGGCAGCTCGATGTTGGCAATAACGTAACCCTGATCCTCGGTGGGCAAAAAGGACGTCGGTAGGCGCGTATACAACCAGCCCAGTACCAGCACCAATAAAAGGTAGACCAGCATCACACGCCCGCCACGTTTCAAACTGCGCCCCACCCAACTTTCATACCGATTCGTAGTGCGTTCAAACGAGCGGTTAAACCACCCAAAGAAACCTTTTTTCGTTTCGTGATGCCCCTTGGGAATGGGCTTGAGGATGGTGGCGCAAAGCGCCGGAGTAAAAGTCAGCGCGAGAAAACCGGAAAAGATGATTGACACGGCCAGCGCGATCGAAAACTGGCGATAAATTACCCCCACGGAACCACTCATGAACGCCAGAGGCAAAAATACCGTTGCCAGGGTCAAGGTCATTCCGACAACCGCGCCGCTAATTTGGGGCATGGCCTTGGTGGTGGCTTCTTTCGGAGACAGCCCTTCTTCCACCATAATGCGTTCAACGTTTTCCACCACGACAATAGCATCGTCAACCAAAATGCCAATCGCCAGCACCATCGCGAACATCGTGAGCACGTTGATCGTGAAACCCACCGCAAGCATGACCGCAAAGGCCCCCAAAATGGCAATGGGAACCACCAGCGCCGGAATCAATGTGTAGCGCACGTTTTGCAAGAAAACGAACATAACCAGAAACACCAGCAACATTGCTTCGAGCAAGGTGTGAAGGACCTGCTCAATAGACAACTGCACATAGGGCGTCGTATCGTAGGGAATGGCGTAGGAAACGTTGCCGGGAAAGAATTTGGACAGTTCCAGCATTCTGTCTTTAACGCCTTTGGCCGTCGATAATGCATTGGCGTTAGTGGCTAGCGAA
>JBDTGB010000089.1:0-5439 GCA_039937635.1 Burkholderiaceae bacterium
CCCGGCGAACATGGCCTACGACCGCAGGACGAAAGCAAGCCAGATTGACGCCGCCGGCGCGCCTGACGCTGGGGTACACAATGCCCATTGATCCGTTTGCCAGCAGCCGCAGCGCTAATTTTTGCGACGCGATATAGCTCTTTGGATCAAGACACGCTAGGAAATTCATGGTTTCGCGCAGATCGTGAAACTCGGCGCTGAAATCGGCCAACAGCGCCTGATAATCGACCTTATCGTAAAAATAGTTGATTTCAGCGTATTCAACCGTTTTATGGAATATGACCTCGGCCAGCGCGGTGGCGACGTCGAACGCGCAGTACCACGCGCCGCGTTCTCCGGTGTTGAAGCGGCTGCCTTCCGGCCGGGGGTAGGTATAAGCGGCATTGATCATCCGGAAGTTCGCCACGCCAAATACCAGTTCATCAACGCCAATACCCGGCAATTGGCCCCGCTCGCCCGCAAGTCGCTGATTGGTGGCATTGTCCAGAATAAACAAATCTTTAAGGTGCGCCGCGTTTTCCGCCAGGGGCGCCAGCACCGAGTCTTCGCGGTCGGCAAAGCGCGAAGGCAAAAGACGATAGGTGTCGTATTGGCGCACGAGCGAAAGTGGAGGCGTGCGCAAAGTTACACACCGCCGCGACGTGCGTCCAGCAACTGACGCACCGTTTGCATTGCCAGAATACCGCCTTCCCGCATATAGGCCAGCGGTGTTTCGCCACTAAAAATGCGGTTGCTGTTAGGCATGCCCACCCAACGGTCAGCCAGCTCGTCGCTATAAAGTATATGCAATGCTTTATAAATGCCCAGCAAATAAGAGATGCGGGTAATACGGTCGACTTCTAGGACTCGGGCTGGCTTTTTCTTCCATTCGTAGAAAGCGCTGCTCGATAACCCGCCAAGAAGATCGCAGGCGTGATCGTCACGTAAATTCCAGGCTTTGACCAGCTTGAAAAAACCTTTTAAGGCCGAGCTGGACAGATGCTCTCGGGTGGATTTGTCGTTTAAATCGGCAGCGATTGCCGGTTCAAACCGACTTGCCGGATACGCGTAGGCGAGGCTCATGATCGGGCTCCATCAAACTCCATATATGGATAGTATAAACTCCATTTACGGACAATGGAAGCGCTCCGCAGTGAGCCGGCGACGCAAAGCTTATTTAGCGACTCGACAATATGACAACGCCGGCAATAATAACGGCGCAACCGGCCAGGCGGGCCAGACTTACTTTTTCTTTGAGCAAGAAATAACCGGCCAGCGTCGCGATCATTAATGACATCTCACGCAACGGCGCCACCAAACTGACCAGGGCGCCATGCTGCAGCGCATAAAGCACCAGGATGTATCCCATGGGAGACAGCGCGCCCACCGCCAGAGCCAAGCCCCACTTGCCGCGCATTCGCCGCATCGTGGCCTGACGTTGCACACAGGCGCCGGGCGCCATCATTACCGTGATGCCCAAACCGGCCAGCCAATCGAGCACAACCGGGGACACCCCCAGTTCTTTAACGCTGTATGCGTCGGCCACCGTATAGCAAGCGATAAACAATCCTATTAACAACCCCCAGCGTACGCCAACCCACGCTTGAGCTTGAGCAAATATTCGCCATTGCCCCTGTGTGGCAATAAGTAAAACACCCGCGACGATACAAACCATACCCGATACGCCGCCTGGCGATGGTTGCTCGTCCAGCCATAAGTACGCTCCCACCGTAGCCAACAGCGGCCCTGTTCCGCGAGCGATGGGATACACAACCGAAAGATCGGCAAGCTGATACCCGCGTTGCAGGCTTAGGCCATAAACCAGGTGAATGACGCTCGAAAGCGCAATAAAGCCGACCACTGCGGCGCTCCACGCCATTTGATCGTTCCACAACACATAAACGACCCAGGGCGCATAAAGTAGGGTGGCAAACAGACGGTAGGCAAATACAAATACCGCGCCGGCGGACGCCGCACTTTTAGAAATAAGGTTCCACGCCGCATGAAACGTCGCCGCCAATAAGATGAGCGCGAAAATTTCGACGGACATCAGACGCAGGCGAGCAAGGTGTGGCGGCGGGAATTATGATAGATTGTCGTCATGGAGTTGCGGGTCTATTTAGATGCGTTGTCCATTGTAAGTTAGCCAGGTTTGAAGGGTTCCATGTCGTCGATAAATTCATTTTCCGCATTATCCATCACGGGCGAGCCGATTAATTTATCGCTCTACCAGGGTGATGTGATTTTGATTGTCAATGTCGCATCAAAATGCGGCTTCACCCCGCAATACCAGGGGCTGGAATCGCTTTATCGGGAATTCAAAGAGCAGGGTTTGGCAGTGCTGGGGTTCCCCTGCGACCAGTTCGGCCACCAAGAACCCGGAAATTCGTCCGAAATCCGGGCATTTTGTTCGAATACTTACGAGGTCACCTTTCCTCTGTTTGAAAAAATCGAGGTTAACGGCCCTGGGACACACCCCGTTTATAGTTGGTTGAAAAGCCAGAAAACAGGCTTTCTGGGGACAAAACGCATTAAATGGAATTTCACCAAGTTTTTGCTTGGCCGCGACGGCCAGGTCATCGAGCGCTATGGCTCCGCCACTCCGCCGCACGACCTGCGCGACGCAATCGAACACGCGCTGAAGGACACAAATGATTGATCTGTATTACTGGACTACCCCTAACGGGCACAAAATTACCCTGTTTCTGGAAGAATCCGGCCTTCCCTACCAAATCTTTCCCATCAATATCGGCAACGGCGATCAATTCGGGGCCGATTTCCTGAAAATCTCGCCCAACAACCGCATTCCGGCCATTGTGGACCATTCCCCGGCCGACAGCGGCAAGCCCATTTCCGTGTTCGAATCGGGCGCCATTTTGCTGTATCTGGCTGACAAAACTCGTCGATTCATTGCTCAAGATCTGCGCGGCCGCAACGAGACGCTGCAATGGTTATTCTGGCAAATGGGCGGCCTGGGGCCCATGGCCGGACAGAATCACCATTTCGGCAATTACGCTGTTGAAAAAATTCCGTATGCCGTCGACCGTTACGTTCGAGAAACTGGCCGGCTGTATAGCGTGCTGAACAAACGGCTTGCCGATCGCGAATTCATCGCGGGCGACTACTCCATAGCTGATATGGCGAGCTACCCATGGATCGTTCCCCACGAACGTCAAGGCCAAAACCTGAACGATTTCCCTCATTTGAAACGCTGGTTCGACGCGATAGCGGCACGTCCGGCAACCCAGCGGGCCTATACCAAGGCGAAGGAAATAAACGTTGCGCCCACCGTTAATGAAAAGTCGCGTGAATTGCTTTTCGGCCAAAGTGCCAAAACGGTTGCCTGACCATGCGCCGCCCCGCCCGCGCATTGCGCCTGCTTGCCCTCGGCTTTATCGTCGCTCTCCTTGCCGCGTGCGCCAGCGGCCCATCGACCAATATCTCGCTTATACCCGCGAACAAAGTAGCGCAGGAAACAGCTAAAGAGGGCCTGTTCACGCAGCCGGTCCAATGGAAACACAAAAAGCCGGACTGCAAGGGGGAATGCCCCACGCTTGAGCTTGATTCAATCGTTTTCCCGGGTATCGCCAAATTTAACGAACTCATCGATCATGCGCTGGCGACCATGACCGGCGTGGGCAGCAAGGGGTTGCCTGTCTATGACACGGTAGCCGAATACCAGGATTATTTCTGGAAAACAGCCGCGCCGCGCGACTCCGCCGTGCTTTCCGCCAAGGTTCGATATCGCAATAAGGATCTGACGGTCGTGGAAATGAACACGTATCAGTATTACACCGGCGCAGCTCATGGAATTTCAGCGACCCAGTTCCTGAATTGGAACAACGCCACGAAACGTGTCCTGGGAATAGCGGATATTCTTGAGCCTGGCAAGCACGACGCGTATGTTCAGGCGTTGAAGGTAGTCCATGGCCGCTGGCTGGCCAATAACGCCGACGCCCGGCACGACCCCGAAGGCTATAACCGCATCTGGCCTTTTCAGGCCAGCGATAACTTCGCCTTTACCGATCATGGCCTGGCGGTCAAGTATGATTCCTATCAGATCGCCCCTTATTATTTCGGCCAACCCGAGCTGCTTATACCCTACAGCGACCTGCACGGGATCTTAAGACCCGAATTTCTTCCAGCGCCAAGCTAGGCAGAACCATTGCACACGTGCTTTGTCTTGAAGCATGTGTGCCAGCACACCTTATTTGTTAAATCGATTCAAATCGAAATAACGCGACGAATGATCGTTGGAGTTTGTGTTTTTAGCGCCTTGACTCCCAGGCATCTCGCCGCCGGATGGTTGCGCCGGGGCCGATTTTTCCAGGTTGTTAATTTTAGCGTCGAGCGAATCGACGCCCGTGTTGCCCGGCTCCACATCTGCAGGCATTTCTGCCTCGGATCTAGCGCGCAAGGCGGCGCGTTGCCTACGTTTATCATCGATCAAAACTCGGATTTTCTGAGCCAGCGCGCCATGTTTGCTCAAAAGAGCCCAGTCCGCCGCGTCTTGCGCTTTCAAATTTTGCGTAGCTACGTCCGCCCCCGCTCCCAGCAATGCCCGAACAACCGGCTCGCTGCCGGCAAAGGCGGCCATCATCAGCGCCGTGGTGCCGTCAGGAGCCGGCGCGTTAATGATGGCCTTATCGGCGATTAGCAGCTTCACCATGGCAAGCTGCCCTTTAGATGCAGCGTAATGCAACGGCGTCCAGCCCAGACGATTCACTTGTGCCCCGCGTTTTATCAGGGTCTGCGCCCTTTTAGTTTCCCCGACGATTGCCAAATACATAAGCGGCGTTTCATCCGACACATTCGCCTGATTCACGTCCATTTTGGGCGAGGCAGCCAGCACATCGTACGCATCCCACGCGTTATGGCGAATGGCCGCCATGATGGCCGGCTGTCCTTCCGGTCCCAATTCGTTAAGGTCGGCGCCTTGCGCAAGCATGGATTGCACGTCGGCGGCGCGATTCTGAGCGATATCAACCCACCAGTCGGTCGGATTGGCGGCATAAGCCCCCGAATTTATGAGCGTGCCAATTAGCCCGGCCGCCAGGCAAAAAAGCCAAGAACGGCGATTATGCGTTGATTGTTGTCCACTCATAAGAATTCGCTTTAAATATTTTACTTAAAATAGGTTACTTTAAATAATTTACTTTAAATGTGCCGCATTAACTTATATATATAACTTATTGATAAATAACATTAATATCAATCCTTATACTCGTGGCTTACTTAGACTCACGGCGAAAGTTGGCGTATCCCATCAAAATTCTTTAACCTAGGCAAGCGCCTCAGTGAACAACCGGAAAAAGTTTTCGGTTGAATGCCGCGCTATCTCAGCGACGGGAACACCACGCAACTCCGCTATCTTTTTGGCAACCAGCACGACCTTGGATGGGTCGTTCAGCACTCCCCGATGAGGCACTGGGGACAAGTACGGGGAATCCGTCTCAATTA
>JBDTGB010000090.1:0-2317 GCA_039937635.1 Burkholderiaceae bacterium
GAAAAATCGATGCGAAATCGGACTGGATGCGCCAACGGCCCGTGAATTTACAGCTTCCTTTTTACTCGGCGGTTTTGGCGTTGGAAGATGCCAGCGTTGCCGCTTTGGTCTTGGCCAGGTTGCATGCGAAAAAAATCGAATTTCAGGGACTGGCGGAGCAGGACTACGGTTTTGACGGATTGGCTTTGCTGGCGGGTTGGCCGGACTTTGCTGATTTGACATGGGCTGAATTAATGCTGCAGTGGCGTCGGACCATAGAACAGTTGGCGCAGGAATATTCGTCGGGCGTGGCGACGAATCGAAGTTTGCACCCGGCCGATCTGGATTATTGCGATGTGTTGCCTTTTTTACGTTTGAACGAGGAGGACCCACGTGTCGATCAAGCCGCCCAGTGACGCAGACGTTCGGCTTGCCGCGGTGGACCCGACCCGGTCGTTTCTGATCGAGGCGCCGGCGGGGTCGGGAAAAACCGAATTATTGACGGATCGTATTCTGGCCTTGCTGGCCACGGTGAATCGGCCCGAGGAAATTGTGGCGATCACCTTCACCCGCAAGGCGGCCTCCGAAATGCATGCACGTGTGTTGACCAAGCTGCGGGCCGCTTTGGGTGAGGCGCCTTCAGAGGGCTATAGACGGCGTAGTTGGCAACTGGCGCAAAACGCCATGCGGCGCAATGATGACTTGGGCTGGGATTTGCTGGGTTACCCGGCTCGTTTAAGCATACGCACG
The DNA here is from genome assembly GCA_039937635.1 of Burkholderiaceae bacterium. Taxonomy (GTDB): domain Bacteria; phylum Pseudomonadota; class Gammaproteobacteria; order Burkholderiales; family Burkholderiaceae_B; genus JBDTGB01. The sequence continues at coordinate 730 of JBDTGB010000090.1, forward strand.
ATTGATTCGTTTTGCGCCCATCTGGTGCGCGCCATGCCGTGGCTAAGCGCCTTGGGCGGTCTACCTGCGATTGCCGAGGATGCGCGTGAGCATTATCAGGCGGCGGCGCAAGCAACCCTGGCCATGGCGGATGAGTCGGATGCGGTCGCCGCCCTGATTGCGCACCTTGATGTCGACCTGCGTATTGCCCAAACCTTGTTGGCCACAATGTTGGCCAGTCGCGATCAATGGTTGCCGTTGTTGACGGCGGGCGGCGATGTCGATCAGTTGCTGGCGGCATTGAACCATTCGATTGCGCTTGATCTTCAGGCGCTTGGTGAAAAAATGCCCGATGGGTGGGCGGCGGCTTTGGCTCCGTCGGTGTCGCGCGCGGCTGCGGTGCTGGCGACGGCCGGCGCCGGGACCGAGCTTGATGCATTGCGGGACTGGGAAGGCAAGCCTTTGGGCGTTGCCTGCGAAGATTTGCCCAAGTGGCAGGCGCTGGCGTGGGTATTGTTGACGAAAGAGAATAACTTGCGGGTGGGCGTCAATAAAAACCAGGGCTTTGAAGCTAAATCCGACTATAAAGAGGCGTTTGTAAGATGGGCTAAAAATGCCAAAGAGCTAACCGGCGTTGACCAGGAATGGATTGCCGCCTTGGGCGCCATCAAATTTGCGCCTGCGCAGGGTTACACGGACGTTCAGATTGAAACCTTGCGGGTGTTGATAAGGTCGCTGTGGTTGGCGTCGGCGCAACTGACCTTGCGTTTTACGCAGGCCAACGAGGTGGACTTTATCGAAATCTCCCAGCGAGCCTTGCATGCGCTGGGCGGGGTCGACGAACCCAGCGATCTGCTCCTAAAGCTGGATGTAGCGATCAGACATGTGTTGGTCGACGAGTTCCAGGACACCAGTCAATCGCAAATCGATCTGCTTCAGCGCTTGACGGCGGGATGGGAACCGGGCGATGGCCGCAGCGTATTTTTGGTCGGCGACCCCAAGCAGTCCATCTACCGGTTTCGCAAGGCCGATGTGGGTTGGTTCCTGAAGGTGCAAGAGCGCGGTTTGGGCGATGTGCCGCTGACTGTTTTGAAGCTTACGGATAATTTTCGCTCGCAGGCCAATGTGGTTACCTGGGTGAATGGTGCGTTTGCGAAGTTGTTCCCCAAAAAATCCAACCCGCCCATGGGGGCAATTCAGTATTCCAAGTCCGTGGCGTTCAATGCGGCTATTGATGGCCTGGGGGTGGAGTTTCATCCGATTTGGCTTGCCTTCGGCGCCGATGGCGAACATAAGGATCAGTCGCTTGCGGTGGCTGAATCGATTGCCATTGACCTGATCAGGGGAGCGCTGGCGCGCCACCCTGATAGCGAACATCCTGTGGCGGTATTGGTGCGGGCGCGCGCTCATCTTGGCAAGCTCGTGCATCGCCTGATGCGGGAAAACATTCCGTGCCGCGCTGTCGAGCTGGTTTCCCTGAAGCAACGCCAGGTGGTTGATGACCTGGTGCAGTTGACGCGCGCGCTGTCGCACCCGGCTGACCGCCTGGCGTGGCTTTCGGTTTTGCGTTCGCCGCTTTGCGGCTTGACTCTGGAAAGTTTGCATGCGC
>JBDTGB010000091.1:0-1766 GCA_039937635.1 Burkholderiaceae bacterium
GAGGCCTGCCGCACCGGACTCACACCGGCAATCTGACGATGCGCGTCAAGATAATCACGCAAACCCACGTCGACATCGGCCGAACCGACCGATTCGCCGGAACCTGTGGGATTGTTGGCGCCGGCTACGACTTGAACTTGTGTCGAACCCAAGCCATTTCCGGAAAAATAAGGCAAGGCCACCCATACCACGGACGCCACTGCGGCCGCCACCGCCAGGCCCGACAAGCCGCGTCGCAGCTTGGCATGTTTACGAGACGCCACAGCCACGATAGGCGGTTCAGCGTCGATCGCCTTGGAGACTCGGGCATAAAAAAGGTCGGTCGGCCGTATTGCGAGCTCTTCGCTGCGCAAAACATCCCCAATCAGATGATAGGTGTCCCATAAATGACGGCCATATGGCGAATCAAGATCTTCAGGGCGAATGTCGCCCTCGGCGTCAATCCACGCCGAAACTTGAGCTTCCCAAGAAGGTTGTTCTTGTTCCTGCCCCGAATGAGTGGCAACTTGCATTTTTAACTCCTTACCAGCGACGTTCCACATTGGTATCCAAAAAAGGGCGTAACTGAACAGCTATTGCTTCACGCGCACGAAAAATACGCGAACGGACAGTGCCAATAGGACAGCCCATGCTTTGTGCAATATCTTCGTAGCTCATCCCTTCGATTTCGCGCAACACGATCGCCGTGCGCAAATCATCGGGTAATGCATCAATTGCCGCATTTACTGTTTCGACAATCTGACGACTTGCCATCAAAGACTCTGGCGTACTGATATCGGTTAGGTTGTCAATTTGACTAAAAGTTTCACCGTCTTCGGTTTCTATTGCGTTTGGCGCGCTGGGACGACGCCCATTAGCCACTTGCCAGTTACGCGCGGTATTGATTGCAATTCGATAAAGCCACGTATAAAACGCGCTTTCGCCGCGAAATTGCGGTAAAGCCCGATAAGCTTTAATAAACGCTTCCTGGGCCACGTCTTCAATTTCGGCTGAATCTCGGATCATGCGGGAAAGCATGCGCATGATCTTGCGCTGATACTTCAAGACCAATAAATCGAACGCGTGCTTATCGCCGCGTTGCACCCGAGCGACCAGTTCAGCATCGACGTCTCGTTCGCTCATTGCGCCTCCGAGGCCGCAACAAACTGATGCGTGCCCAATTGCGAAGCAACAAGCACGTTCAATCGGCGCCATGCGTCGGGCGAAACGCTTGATTTCCAGATCGTTATCTCGAGCATAGTATCCTTTGGGCTGGTCGCGTCCACGTCGCGGAAACGCAAGGTCACCCAGGCAAACGCGGGCCACGCATGAATTAAAACCAGGGATAGCCGCTTACCCGGCTGGTTGACTTCCCAGCCGCCCGCGGGGCCCGCGCAAAGTTGCACTTTCGCCGCGCAAGACGCGCTGCGAAAGTGTTGACCCAAACGCCACGCCGGCCACAGCGCGGCAAGAACTGCGTAAGACCCGAAAAAGCAGTAGCCAACGCTTGATAAAACCGCCAGCCCCAAAGCTGCGCTTAGCAAGACTACCCAAAAAGGACGCTGAGCCGGCCACTGCTCGACGCATGTCATGGCGCGCTCCGATTTACACCCGCCTTACTATCATGGAGCCGTTCGTGCCACCAAAGCCGAAAGAATTCGACAGGGCAACATCAATCTTGAGATCCCGGGCCTGGTTGGCGCAGTAGTCAAGATCGCACTCGGGATCCTGATTGAATATATTAATCGTTGGAGGGGATATTTGATGGTAGACGGCCAATGCCGTAA
>JBDTGB010000092.1:0-6056 GCA_039937635.1 Burkholderiaceae bacterium
CAACTCGTCTTTGGTCGGGCGCATGTCGCGAAAGCGCATCTTCAGACCGCTGCCCACCGTCTTCATCCGATTGACGTGCAACAGAAATTCGCCAATCCCGAACAGGCCCATGGCCAACGCTACCAGATTGACGCCGTCCTCGAGCCCCAGCATGCCAAAGGTCAGGCGCATTGTGCCTGTGTTGACATCCGTGCCCGCGACTCCGATCAGCAGGCCAAACAAGGTCACCGCCACCCCTTTTACAGCGGACCCCTTGGACATGGTCGAGCCCGCCAACAGTCCGAGCAGCATGATGGAAAATAGCTCGGCCGGACCGAACTTGAAAGCCACATCGACCAGCAACGGCGAAAAGAACACCATCACCAAAATGCCGACGGAAGCGGCGAAAAACGACGCGATCATCGCAATGCCCAGCGCCGCCCCGCCTCGGCCTTTCACCGTCAATGGATAACCGTCCAGACAGGCCACCGCATGCGGCGGATGAACAGGCAGATTCAACAAAATCGCGCCGATGGCGCCGCCGTACATGGAACCGTAAAAGATTCCAGCCAACATCAAGATAGCGGGAACGGGATGCATGGCGTAGGTCAGCGGCAAAAGAATGGACATGGCCGCCATGGCGCCCAGCCCCGGTAAAACGCCCATCAAGTTGCCGGCGACCACGCCAAAGATGGACCACATCAGGTTTTGAGGCTCAAACGCAATGCCGAACCCATACCAAAGGTCAGTGAGTGATTGTCCTATCATCGCTTAGCCCCAATGCAGAAGCGGGAATTGCAATTGCAGCGCCCACGAAAAAACACCGGTAGCCACAACGCACATGGCCACCGCAAGAATGAACGCATTTTTTACCGTATTTTGTCGATCGCCCAGCGCCGAAATAAAGACGATGGCGAATGTCGCCGGCAACAAACCGGTGAACTCGCCCAGCACAATAAACGCCGCGATCCCACCCAGTATGCAGGCCCAGCCCCGATATTCGGGCGGTAAATCGTGATCGGTGGTGACGTGCCCGTGCCCCAGTCCTTCGATCGCAATAATCACGCCCATCAACACCATCAATGCTCCGATAGCCGCGGGAAAAAACCCAGGCCCCATTTGGCTTAAGCTGCCGATGCGGTAGTTTGTTCCCTCGAATATGGCCCCCAGCCCGATCAGGATCATTAAGGCGCCGCCGTAATAATCCTTGTTGATGCTATGTTTATGCACCGATGTTGCTCCTCTCCAGCACCTGCTGAAATAATAGTTACCAAGCGAACGGCGAATCGCCTTGCAGGTATAACTTGGAAGTCTAAAGAAGCTATCTTTACAGGAAGCTTAATTTCAGGGTATACGCCATGTTCACCAAACATGAAGGGCGCGTCAGTGCGGCCGAAGAGAGGAGCCTACGCGGGAGAAGCGGGAGGGAGGCAGCGACTTGACGGTGGCCGCCGCCGTATTTGGAAAATCGCCGGCGGCAATGCGGCTAACAACGCAGGATTTTTAATTAAAGGAAAACAGTGCAGCCAGATTCACGACGTCCAATAACAGGGACAGGGTAATTACCATGAAGAAGTCGTTTTTTCAGGTTCCTGTAAGGGAAAAACCTTAGCGACACTTTGTTGATTCCTCGTTAGAGTAATTCAACCCCGTTGTCTTACGTTCTGGCGGCCTCTGGCCGCCAAAAGGAATTTCGATGAAAAGAAGCTCTACTCTAAAACTCGGTTCCGCGTTATTCGTCAGCGCCCTACTGGCCGCGGGCGCAGCCCAAGGCGCCGACTATCCTGACCATTCCATTGCCATGGTCGTGCCGTTTTCCGCAGGCGGTCCCACCGATAACGCCGCTCGCGCGCTGGCCGAGGCCATGCGCCACAGCCTGGGCCAAACCATCATCGTCGAAAACAAAGGCGGCGCGGGTGGAACCATCGGCACAGGTCAGGTTGCGCGCGCCGACCCGAACGGCTACACCATCCTGCTGATGCATCTGGGGTTCACCACGGCACCCTCCCTATACAAAAAGCCGGGCTACGACGCAAAAACCAGCTTCGAACCCATCGGCATGGTCATCGACGTGCCGATGACCATTATTGCGCGGCCGGACTTTCCACCCAACAATATAAAAGAGCTGGTCGATTATCTTAAAACCAACAAGGACAAAGTCTCGCTGGCCAATGCAGGGATAGGATCAGCGGCCCATTTGTGTGGCACCATGCTTATGGATGCCCTGGGAATCGACCTTCTGACGGTCCCCTATAAGGGCACGGGGCCGGCCATAAACGATATTTTAGGGAAACAGGTCGATGTGCTGTGCGATCAAACCACCAACACCACTCAACACATTAAAGCCGGCACCGTCAAGTCTTACGCCGTCACCAGCAAAGCGCGGGTGCCCACTTTGCCCGACCTTCCCACCATGCAGGAAGCCGGCTTCAAAGACTTCGAAGTCGGCATCTGGGTGGGTCTTTGGGCGCCCAAAGGCACGCCCAAACCGATTGTCGACAAGCTGGTAAAAGCTCTGCAAAGTGGTCTGGCCGATCCCGCCTTCAAGAGCCGCATGTCGTCCATGGGGGCAACAGTGCTGCCAGACGAAGCCAACCCAGAGGCGCTTGCCAAAAAAGTGGATCAACAGGTTCCGCAGTGGGCTGAACTATTCAAAAAGGTCGGCGTCCAACCCCAGTAAACTCGCGCAAACCACAGGGCGTCCCTATTTCAGCGTGGGGACGCTCTGCGGCGGTTTGCGTATTTTGGTGGCCTGCTCGAAGGCATAGGCAATCGTCAATAACCGCCCCTCGTCAAAAGGCCTTCCAAGTATATCCATTCCAATCGGCACTCCAACCGGGGCACTTGCGCTGGGCTTGGAAAACCCCATCGGCACGTCTATGGCGGGAAACCCTGTCATCGCGGCAAGGATACCGGTGCGGTCTGCCTGATTCAACTCGCCAATCGGAACGACCAGGCGTTTTTGCTCTGGATAGACAACAGCGTCGATATTTTGCTCGGCCATGCGGCTAAGCAAACGGTCGCGCAGGCCGTCGATTTTGGCCAGACGCACCAGGTATTCTTTTTCCTGATAAGGTGTCTGGAATGCATCGGACGTCGTCAGGAATTTTTCCAGCGAAGGTTTATGGTATTTTCCTGAAGCAATCAGCTCGGTCAGATTCTTCACTGGCGCCCTGGGGCCAAGAGCCTTCAGATAATCATTAAACAGAGTCTTGAATTCCCAAATTTGGACATCGTAACCCTTGCCGATAGCGTCTGAATCGAAATACGGATCGTCGATCTCGACCACCGTGGCGCCCGCCTTTTTAAACGCGTCTATCGCATTCGCCATGGCGGCGTTAACTTCTTCGTGCATCGGCTGCGTGCCTAAAAAGCTTTTTAGAACGCCTATCCGAGCGCCCGACAAACCGTTCTTGTCAAGATAGGCCGTGTACGATTTCGGCATGTTTCCCACGCTGCGCGCCGTCGGTGGATCGGCGGGGTCGAATCCCGCAATAACGTCAAGCACGATGGCCGCGTCGGCGACAGAACGGGCGATGGGACCAACGACGTCTTGCGTCGATGAAACAGGCATGACACCCGCCCGGCTGACCAGGCCTTTCGTCGAACGGATCCCCACCAGGCTATTTGCCGAGGATGGATTGCGAATCGAATTGACGGTATCGCTTCCGAGACCAACGGCGGCAAAGTTCGCCGCCACAGCCGCCGCCGTGCCGCCACTGGACCCGCCTGGCGTGCGAGTCAGATCGTAAGGGTCTTTCGTTTGCCCGCCCAGCGAACTGACCGACGTGCCCGACAAAGCGAACTCGTGCATATTGGTTTTCATCAGCATGATCGCGCCCGCGTCGCGCAGCTTGCGGGTAACGGCGCTTTCAGTGGTCGGTTTTACGTATTTAAATAATAAGTTGCCACCCGTCGTCGGCATATCCATGGTGTTGTAGTTATCTTTTACAGCCACGGGAATGCAGTGCAACGGGCCGCTTAGCTTGCCCGTTTTCTTGAATTGAGCGTCTTTATAAGCGGCCAACTCGCGCGCCGCCGGATTCAACGTGATCACCGAGTCCAATGCGGGCCCCTTCTGATCATACGCATTGATGCGATCAATATACGCCGCAACCACGGCCTGGCACGTCGTTTGCCCGCTTTTGATGGCGTCCTCAATGCTGGTAATCGAGGCTTCTTCAATATTAAAAGTTGCAGCCGATGCCATGCCCTGACCCAAGCAAAGCAGAGATAACGCCATAAGTGTCCGTTTCATTTGTTCCCTCCGTTGGTTTAAACATTATGCATTAATTATTATGGTAGATACATTGATGCAAGCTAATTGCCTGCACGCATCGCCCGAATAATAAATCCGATCGATAGCCGCTGTCACCCTCGCTTTTTGTTTACTTTTTGTGAGCGAAAGTCTTATTATGAGATCATGGGCGATTGTCGCTCTGCTGGTTACGACGAATGCCTATATCTTCTACGCAAGGAGACTATTATGGCAAGCGAAACACAAACAGCCCGCGTGTTGCACAATGGTTCCACGCAACAGACGACCGTCACCGACATTCGGCGACGCCAGATCATCCAAGCCGCCGGCGCGGTGGGTCTGGCCTCGGGGCTTGGCCCCTTCTTCATCCATAACGCGAACGCCGCAAACAAAACCCTGAAGATACTGCAATGGAACCATTTTGTTCCGGCCTACGACACATGGTTCGATGGGACTTATGTCAAAGACTGGGGCAAGAAAAACGACACGGATGTCACCGTCGATCACGTTGGCATTCCAGCGCTTGCAACTCGCGCGGCGGCCGAGGTGTCGGCTCAAAAAGGGCACGATCTATTCATGTTCCTGTCCCCGCCGCCGGTCTACGAAAGCCAGGTTATTGATCACAGCGATATCTATGAAGAATGCGAGCGCAAACACGGCAAACCCGTTGAGCTGGCGGTCAAAAGCACCTATAACCCCAAGACAAAAAAATATTTCGCTTTTTCCGACAGCTTCGTTCCCGACCCCGTCAACTACCGAAAAGATCTATGGGCCGACATCGGCATGGCTGCGCCCGACACTTGGGACGACGTATTAACGGCGGGACGCAAGATCAAGCAAAAAAGCACCATACCGGTGGGGATTGGCTTGTCCGCCGAACTCGACACTGCGATGGCCATGCGCACAGTGCTGTTTGCATTCGGCGGCTCGGTGCAAGACGAACACAGCACAGTTATTCTGGATTCCAGACAAACCCTGGACGCTGTCAAGTTCGCCAAGACCCTGTACAGAGACACCATGACGCCTGAAGTGATGGCCTGGGATGCATCGTCCAATAATCGAGCTATGCTGGCCGGTAAAATTTCCCTGTGCCTTAACGCGATATCGATCACCCGCGAGGGTGAAAACAAAAACATCCCGATCACGCCCAACATCCAGCTTACCCAGGCGCTGAAAGGTCCCGTGCGACGTATCGGCATGGAGCATGTCATGGACTGCTATGTGATCTGGAAATTCGCGCAGAATATCGAGGGCGCAAAAAAGTTCCTGGTCGACTATATCGACAATTTTCGGCAGGGTTTTCTGAGTAGCCAGTTTTACAACTTCCCAAGTTTCCCAAGCACCGTTCCCGATCTGGAAAAACTGATCGGCGACGACCCAAGAGCGCAGCCGCAGGACAAGTACAAGGTGCTGGGCACGTTGATGCATCAGGCTACCAACGTCGGCTATCCCGGTTATGCCAATGCCGCCATCGATGAAATCTTCAACACATGGGTGCTCAACACCATGTTCGCCAAAGCCGCCACCGGAGCCGACACCCCGGAAAACGCGGTCAAGGAAGCGCACGCAACCTGCAAGCGTATTTTCGCGAAGTGGCATGAACGGGGGATGGTGTGATGAATGACGACGGTGGTTCCTGGGACACATTTATACCTAGCGTGCCATGGCGACACTCGAAACACGCGAACTAACCAAGCGCTTCGACGGCGGCGGAAACGCCGTCGACAACATCAACTTGGCCGTGCGCGAATCCGAATTCCTGGTGTTGTTGGGGCCGTCGGGATCGGGCAAAACCACCCTGCTGCGCATGATCGCGGGT
>JBDTGB010000093.1:0-5594 GCA_039937635.1 Burkholderiaceae bacterium
ATGCGCGTGTCGGGCCAGACCCGCTATCACGATGCTCTGCTCGGTGCGCATGTGCCGGGTTCGGCGGGCGGTGCATCCGGGCCGTCGCGGTTTTCCAGCTTGCTGTCGGATTGCGCCAGCGCGCGCCGCATGGGGTCGACTGTGCTCGATATGGCCTATGTCGCGACCGGCCGCTTCGATGGTTTTTGCGGCGTTCATTTGAAGCCTTGGGATGTCGCCGCCGGCAGCTTGCTGGTGTTGGAGGCGGGCGGCCTGGTGGCCGACTTCGAGGGCGAGCAGGGTTGGCTTGAAAGCGGCAGCGTGCTGGCGGCTAATCCGAAAATATTCACCCAAATGCTGGGTCACATTAAAGCCTGATGATTTATAAGACTGAACGCAATGCCGAACGGGTCAGCCGTGTTCGCCCTTTCCACTAACGGAGCCTGTTGATGGAATGGATACTGGAGCCAGCGGCGTGGATTGGCCTGCTGACCCTGATTGTTCTTGAAATTGTCCTGGGCATAGACAATCTGGTTTTTATTGCCATTTTGGTCGATAAGCTGCCGCCCAAACTGCGGGATCGGGCCAGGGTGACCGGTTTGTTGTTGGCGCTGGTCATGCGATTCGTGCTGCTTTCGATTATGTCGTGGCTGATCAAGCTGACGACTCCGCTATTTTTTCTGGGCCCGTTCGGGTTCTCCGGAGGCGACCTGCTCCTAATTGTGGGCGGTTTTTTCCTTTTATTCAAAGGCACCATCGAGCTGCACTCCCGGCTGGAAGGCCATATTGTGCATTCAATGGGCCAGCACTTGCATGCCAGTTTTAGCGTCATCGTGGCGCAAATTGTGATTCTGGATGCGATTTTTTCGATTGACTCGGTCATTACCGCCGTTGGCATGGTCGATCACCTGGTGATCATGATGCTGGCGGTTACGATTGCCATCGGCATTATGCTGGTTGCCTCCAAGCCCCTGACGGTTTTTGTCAGCGCGCACCCGACCGTCATTGTTTTATGTCTGGGTTTTTTGCTGATGATCGGGTTTTCGCTCGTTGCCGAAGGGTTTGGCTTTCCTGTGCCCAAAGGCTATCTATACGCGGCGATTGCTTTCTCGGTCATTATTGAATCTCTGAATCAGGTGGCGCGCCGCAATATACGGCGCGTCGATGCGCGGCGCCCAATGCGCGAGCGCACGGCGGAAGGCGTTTTACGCATGTTGGGCAAGCGGCCGTTGGTGGGGCCCGAGCAGGAACTTCCCGAACAGAACGGGCCGACCGCACAGTTTTTTATGGACGAGGAGCGCAACATGGTTAGCGGGGTGCTAACGCTGGCCGATCGCTCGGTTCACTCGGTCATGACGCCGCGCACCGACGTGTCCTGGATTGATCTGGACGATGAGCCGGGCGTGTTGCGCCAACAAATCATCAAGGCGCCTCATAGTTTCTTCCCCGTGTGCCGAGGCTCGCTGGACGAAGTCATTGGTATTGGCCGGGCCAAGGAAATGATTGCGGACTTGATCACCAATGGCAGCATACGGTTGGGGCGTTTGCGCGACCCGATCATTGTGCACGAGTCGATAGGCATGCTGCATCTTATGGACACATTGAAGCGCTCTCGCGGTCAACTCGTGATGGTGACCGACGAGTTCGGCGCCATCGAAGGGGTGGTCACTCCAATTGATGTGTTCGAGGCGATCGCGGGCGAATTCCCCGACGAGGACGAAACGCCCGACATCACGGTCAAGGGCGAGAACCTTTGGCAGATTGACGGCGCCGCCGATCTGCATCATCTGGAGCAGGTGCTTAATACGGACGGCCTGGTCGACGACGAGGACGGCTATTCGACTTTGGCTGGCTATTTGCTTGAACGCTTTGGACACCTGCCGCGTCCGGGTGATAGTTGCGAGCTGATACAGCATCATGCCACATATCGATTTAAAGTGCTGCGTTTGGATGGCCGCCGCATCGCGGCGGTTCAGATCGAGCGTATTCGCACGCCGCCATCGGACGATGATGACGGCATTGATTGAAAATTCCTTACATTGCGAGAGAGTATGACAGCGGATATGTTGTTCTTGTTGAAAGGCTTTTTTCTTGGTCTGGTAGAGGGTTTGACCGAGTTTATTCCCGTATCGAGCACGGCTCATTTGATCCTTGTTGGCGATTGGATTAATTTCTCGTCGGGCGCCGGCAAGGTATTTGAGGTGGTGATTCAGTTTGGCTCGATCCTGGCGGTGATGTGGGTCTTTCGCGCTCGTTTGCGGCAGTTGTTATTCGGGTCTTTTAGTCGTGAACCCAGCGAACTCCTGTTTCTGCGTAATCTGATTATTGCGTTTTTGCCGGCGGCGGTAATCGGCGCGGTGATGATTAACTATATCAAGGCCTTGTTTGATCATCCCGAAGTCTTCGTGGTGACCTTGATGGTCGGCGGCGCGATTATGCTGTGGGTCGAGCGCAAGCCGCATTTTGCCAAGCACGCGTCAGATGGCGAGGATAGCGTGGCGTCCGAACACGTCAGCGCGCGCACGCTCGAACAAATTACCTGGAAGCAGGCGTTGATCGTGGGTTTTGCGCAGTGCCTGGCCATGGTGCCCGGAACGTCCCGCTCGGGGGCGACCATTATTAGCGGCATGATGGCCGGCATACAACGCAAGACTGCAACGGAGTTTTCGTTTTTTCTGGCAATGCCCACCATGCTTGGGGCGACAGTGTACGATTTGTACAGGCACGGCAGTGTATTGGCGGGCAACGAGATAACCGTTATCGTCGTTGGCTTTCTAGGTGCTTTCTTCAGCGCTTTAGTGGTGGTGCGCGCGGTGCTGCGTTTTGTTTCCAACCATACATACCGGCCGTTTGCCTGGTATCGGATTGCGTTGGGGCTGGTGGTTTGGACCTGGTTGCTACTGCGATAAGTCTTGCGCGTTCAGGCTGTTGATGCTTAGCCCCTGCCGGTTGATGACCAGCCAGCCGCCGCGCGGCGGTTCCGCGCCGTCGTAGTCCCAATCGGGCAACACGATGCGTGTGCGGGGTTGGCCGTCGACCTGCAACTGATGAGTCGCGGGATGGTGGGTGTGGCCGTGCACCATGGTTGGAACGCCTGTGCTTGAAAAAGCTTTTTCCACAGCGTCGGGCGCGACGTCCATAACATGTATGGTTTTGTAGCGGTTCGCGGCTTTGCTGCGATTGCGCGCCAGGTTGGCAATTTTGCAACGCAGATTCAGGTTCAGGGATAAAAACAGACCTTGCACCAGCGGATAACGCACCAGTTTGCGGAAGCGCTGATATCCTTTGTCGGCGGTGCAATATTCGTCGCCATGGCTAAGCAGTATGGGGCCGAAATCGGTCATCAGGCACGAGTGCTCGGACAATAGCCGGGCTTTCAAGTGACGCATTAAAGGCGCCCCCATCAGGAAGTCGCGATTGCCGCGGCCCAGCCATAGTGGAATCTGAAGCGCGGTTTGTTTGAATTTATCCAGCGTGCCGACCAGCCAGGAAGGTGGGTTCGTCAAAGCAAAATCGTCGCCCACCCACGCGTCGAAAATGTCGCCACACAGAATCAGGGCGTCCGCCTGCGTGCGCGCTTGGTCCAAAAATGCGTGAAACGCATTGCGCGTTGCCGTGGTTTGGGGCCCCAAATGAATGTCCGAAGCGATCCAGACCGTGCCTGGCAATGGGATCTTATTCAACGATCGACGCTTTCTCGAGGATGACATCTTCAAGGGGGACATCTTGGTGGAAGCCCTTGTTGCCCGTTTTAACTTCTTTGATTTTGTCAACGACGTCCGTGCCTTCGACGACTTTGCCGAATACGGCATAGCCCCAACCATTGGGCGTGGGCGAGGTGAAGTTCAGGAATTCGTTGTCAGCGACATTGATGAAGAATTGCGCGGTGGCCGAATGAGGATCTCCGGTGCGCGCCATGGCCAGTGTGTAACGATTGTTTTTCAGGCCATTATCGGCTTCGTTTTCGATCGTGGCGTGGGTTGATTTTTGCTTCATTCCGACGTCAAAGCCGCCACCCTGAATCATGAAATTATTGATGATCCGGTGGAAGACGGTGTTGTCGTAGAATCCTTCCTTCACGTAGGACAAAAAATTCTCGACTGTCTTGGGGGCTTTCTCGGCGTTCAGCTCGATGACCATGTCGCCCATATTGGTATGTAGTTTGACGCGGGGTGTTGTGCTCATTACGGGATTACCTTGAGTAGAGTTTGAAGAAGCCGCTTGTGCCGCACCGCCAAGGCCCAACGCCAAAGACACAGCGCAAACGAAGCTGAGAGTGCGTGTTAAAAGGTTCGAGACACGCAGAAGGGAGAGGAAAAGAGGCATTTTTTTTAAAAGGTAAAAATTAGCTTGATGAAAAATTATTTTCGCAGGATGGAGCGGGTTTGCTCCGCTTCGGTTTTTGCGGAAGCGACTCCGAGCACGGCGGCGCGATCGAAGGATTGCTGGGCCAGCATAAGCTGAACCCGGCCCATATTGGCTTGTGCAGCCGGATAATCGGGGTTGGCGGTCAGGGCCATGTTCAATGCGTCGTGCGCCATGTCCAGCAGGCCCTGCTTGGTGTATTCAGCGGCCAGATTATTCCAGGGTTCGGGCAGCTCGGGGTAGTGCGTGGTCATGTCCAGATAAACTTTGATTGCTTCGTCATTGCGCCCCAGCGCGGCCAGCGCGCGTCCATGCAGGAACATAAGCTGTACGTCAGAGCCGATTTCGCCTTGCGCCTGGCGTTGTCTTATCCGTTTTTCGATCGCATCCAGCGCAGCCTGATTTTCCCCCGAATTAAGCATCGCTGTGATGCGACCCGTAATTTGCGAGGCGGTCAAAGGAATGGCGGTATCGACGTTAGGAGTGATCGCCTCGAGCAGGCGCGCCAGGCCTTGCCAGCCGCCTTCTTTTTGAGGAACGTCCACAAACAGCTTGTCGCCGGCAGTTTCAGATCCGGAGTGCGAAAGTTGTACAGTGACGCATTGAGCCTGGGTATTAAACTGTCTGGATTGAGCCGTATGTGCGCCTTGTTGCGCAAAAGAAGCGTCAAGGTCCACGTTCGCCGGCGGCCTGGCAGTCGCCGCCTGAGCCGTCGCCGCGTGTAGCGACAGGCCGCCGGCCAGCAGCATTAAAGCGAATACGGGACGAAGAAAGTTTCGAAACACAGGCTGTGCACCTATACGTGGAAGATTAGTTTGGCGGTAAGGCATCAATCTTTTGTTCACTTGCTATACTTATCGACCGTCATTTTAGCCTTGGTTGGCGTATTCGGAGATTGTTACAGTACATGCTGCATATTTATAACACCCTTTCTCGCGCCAAAGAGCCGTTTAAAACGGTTGAACCGGGTTGTGTTCGCATGTACGTCTGTGGAATGACGGTTTATGATTTTTGCCACTTGGGCCACGCACGCATGCTGGTCAGCTTTGATGTGGTGCGTCGTTGGTTGCGTTGCAGTGGTTACGAGGTTGATTACGTGCGCAATATTACCGATATCGACGATAAAATCATTCGCCGTGCGGTTCAAACCGGCCGCCGGCTGAACGAGGTAACGGGTTTTTATATCGACGCGATGCATGCCGATGCGAGCGCATTGGGTGTCGAAGCGCCCACTTCAGAGCCGCGGGCAA
>JBDTGB010000094.1:0-4364 GCA_039937635.1 Burkholderiaceae bacterium
AAATCATTGGTTCGCAGGTCTACCATGCCAACCCGTCGGTGTTGACTATGGCGCTGGGCAAAGACATTGCCGGCACTCCGGTTGTGGCAGACCTGGCCAAGATGCCGCATCTTCTGGTGGCCGGCACGACGGGTTCGGGCAAGTCGGTGGGCATCAACGCCATGATTTTATCGTTGCTGTATAAGGCCGACGCCACCCAGGTGCGTTTGATTTTGATTGATCCGAAGATGCTCGAGATGAGCATCTACGAAGGTATTCCGCATTTATTGGCGCCCGTGGTGACCGATATGCGCCATGCCGCCAACGCACTTAACTGGTGTATTGGCGAAATGGAAAAGCGTTACCGTCTAATGAGCAAAATGGGCGTGCGCAATCTGGCTGGCTATAACACCAAAATACGCGAAGCCATCAAGCGCGAAGAGCCTATCCCCAATCCCTTTTCCCTTACGCCTGATGCGCCCGAGCCGCTGGTTGCGTTGCCCGCTATTGTGGTGATTATTGACGAGCTTGCCGATCTGATGATGGTTGTGGGCAAGAAGATTGAAGAGCTCATTGCCCGCTTGGCTCAGAAGGCGCGCGCGGCGGGTATTCATCTTATTTTAGCGACGCAACGCCCCAGCGTCGATGTGATTACCGGCCTGATAAAGGCTAATATCCCGACGCGCATTTCGTTTCAGGTCTCGTCCAAAATCGACTCGCGCACGATTCTGGATCAAATGGGCGCCGAAGCCCTGCTGGGTCAGGGCGATATGCTCTATATGCCGCCGGGCACGGGATTTCCGGTGCGGGTGCATGGGGCGTTTGTGCACGACGACGAGGTGCATCGCGTGGTCGATTATCTGAAGCAGCAGGGCGAGCCCAACTATGTCGATGGGCTGCTTGAAGGCGCCTTGGAAGGCGAAACAGGCGATGGGTTGGGCGGCGTCACCGGTTTTGCCGATGCGGAATCCGACCCGTTGTATGATCAGGCAGTGGCGATCATATTGAAAAATCGACGAGCATCCATTTCATCGGTGCAGCGGCATTTGCGCATAGGTTACAACCGCGCAGCCCGTTTGCTCGAGGAAATGGAACAGGCTGGCTTGGTGTCGACCATGCAGTCCAACGGCAATCGGGAAATTCTAGTCCCGGCAGGAAATACCCCCAATGCGGAATAAATTTTTTTTGGCCGCCCTGTTGCGGGCGGTGGCTCCTGCGGTGGCGCTGGCGGCCGATGCGCAGAATCAGTTGCGACAATTTGTGGCGACCGTGGCGTCGGCCACCGGCGACTTTACGCAGCAAACCTTGCTCGCCTCCGGCAAAAGCAAGCCGGCGCAGACGGGGCAATTTTCATTTCAGCGACCCGGCCATTTCAAGTGGCAGGTTAAGAAGCCTTATGCGCAGCTTATTGTGTCCGATGGGCGCACCCTTTTTCAGTACGATCCCGATCTGAATCAGGTCACCGAACGTAGCGTCGATAAGTCGATAGGCGCCTCGCCGGCGGCGATTCTGTTTGGCTCCGGATCGCTGGACGATGCTTTTGCCATTGCGGTTTTACCCGATAAGGACGGTTTCGAGTGGCTGCGCGCCAAGCCGCGCAGCGCCGAGGCGGGTTTCACCCATGTCGATATTGGTTTCAAGAATAACTTGCCGGCCCGCCTACTGGTGCTGGATGCATTCGGGCAGACCACTCGCATTGACCTTAGCCATATCGCCCCCAATCCCAAGCTTGCGGCCGATGAGTTTCGGTTTTCGCCGCCCAATGGCGTTGATATCGTCAAGATGTAGTTATTACTGCCCTGGCCCTCGAATGCCGAACCCGCCCGACTTGTTCTCAGCGTCCGCCGCTAACGAAGCTCATACTCCGCTGGCGGAGCGTTTGCGGCCGCGGGTTCTCGACGAGGTCGTGGGTCAGGCTCATCTGTTGGGACCGGGTAAACCGCTGCGGGTGGCTTTCGAGTCGGGCCGGCCGCACTCCATGATTTTCTGGGGGCCTCCCGGCGTCGGAAAGACGACGCTGGCGCGTTTGATGGCGGCTGGTTTCGATGCTCAGTTTCTGGCGATTTCGGCGGTGCTGGGCGGGGTGAAAGACATACGCGAGGCGGTGACGGCCGCTCAGCTTGCGCAAGGCCAGGGCCGGCGCACCATTTTATTCGTTGACGAGGTGCATCGCTTCAACAAGGCGCAGCAAGACGCATTCTTGCCCTATGTCGAGAGCGGCTTGTTCACGTTTATTGGGGCCACCACCGAGAACCCTTCTTTTGAAGTCAATTCAGCCTTGCTCTCGCGCGCGCGTGTGTATGTGCTCGAGCCTTTAATCTCGGTTGATCTTCTGGAGCTGCTGGGGCGTGCGATGACGATGCTCAACGGGGCTGGGGGCGAACTGCGTTTCGATCCCGACGCGCAAGCCCAATTGGCAGCTTGGGCCGACGGCGATGCGCGCCGTCTTATTAATGCGATCGAGGTCGTGGTCGAGTCTGCGGTGGGTGCGCAGCGCCAGGTGATTGATTCTCAGTGGCTTGAAACCTCGCTGTCGCAGAATTTGCGGCGTTTCGACAAAGGCGGCGATGTCTTCTATGATCAGATCAGCGCCTTGCACAAGTCGGTGCGCGGCTCCGATCCCGATGCGGCCTTGTATTGGTTTGCGCGCATGCTTGATGGCGGCGCCGACCCGCGCTACTTGTCGCGGCGTATTGTGCGCATGGCGGTCGAAGATATCGGACTGGCGGACCCGCGCGCGACCGAGATCGCGCTGAATGGCGCTAATCTGTATGATCGTCTGGGCTCGCCCGAGGGCGAGCTGGCGCTGGCGCAAGCAGTAGTTTATATGGCGTGCGCGGCGAAATCCAATGCGGTGTACGTTGCATATGGTCAGGCGCGCCAGTATGCGGCCGAACATGGCAGCGCGCCAGTGCCGCTTCATTTGCGCAATGCGCCGACCAAGCTAATGAAGCAATTGGGCCATGGGCGGGACTACCGTTATGTGCACGATGAGCCGCATGGGTACGTGCCGGGCGAGCAGTATTTTCCCGATGGCTTGAAAGCGTCGTTTTATCGTCCGACCGATCGAGGCCTGGAGGGGAAGATAGCGGAAAAGCTGGCTTTTCTGCGCGAGCTCGACAAGCAACATTCGAAATAAAGGTCGTTGCGTTCCTCTATGTCATTTTTATTATTCATTTTTTTTGCTGGTGATTATGTTAGACCCCAATCAGTTGCGTAAAGATTTGCCGACCATTGTCAAGGCTCTTTCCGTTCGCGGATTTGAATTCGACACGGAGCGGTTCAATCAGCTTGAAGCCCGCCGCAAATCGGTGCAGATTGAAACCGAAACCTTGCAGGCACGTCGTAACGCGGTCTCGAAATTGATTGGACAACTAAAATCCAAGAGCCAGGATGCCAGCCATGAAATGCTGGAATCTCAAACGATCCCTGTGCGCCTGAAGCAACTTGAACTTGACCTGGCACAGGTCCAGAGCGAGCTTGGCGACTGGCTCATGACGATTCCCAATTTGCCGCATGAAAGCGTTCCAGCCGGTCGTTCAAGCGACGATAATGTGGAAGTGCGCCGCTGGTTGCCTGGATTGGCCGACAACAGAGGGAATCCGCAAGCGTTGCCGTTCACTCCTAAAGACCATGTCGCGCTGGGCGAACCTTTTGGCCTGGATTTCGAGACAGCGCGCAAGCTTTCGGGGGCCCGTTTCATGATGCTGCGTGGTCCCATAGCACGCTTGCATCGCGCTCTGGCTCAGTTCATGCTTGATCTGCACACCAGCGAACATGGCTATCAAGAGTGCTACACGCCGTATATTGTCAATAGCTCCACCTTGTTCGGCACGGGCCAGTTGCCGAAGTTTAAAGACGATATGTTTTGGGTGACCAAGGGCGGTCAGGATGACGACGCTGATCGGGATGAGCACGGCAACCTTGTCGCGCGCGAAGACTTGTATTTGATTTCGACGTCTGAAATTACACTGGCTGGCTCCGTGCGCGATTCCATCGTTGCGCAAAGCGATCTGCCAATGAAGTTGACGGCCCACAGCCCCTGCTTCCGTTCCGAAGCGGGCAGCGGCGGGCGCGATGTGCGTGGCATGATTCGTCAGCATCAGTTCGATAAAGTGGAAATGGTGCAAATTGTGCGGCCCGAAACGTCCTACGCCGTGCTTGAAGAGATGGTCGGGCATGCTGAAACGGTGTTGCAGCGCCTGAAGTTGCCTTATCGCGTAGTTTTGTTGTGTGGCGGCGACATGGGGTTTGGCGCCGCCAAGACGTACGATCTTGAAGTCTGGCTACCTGCCCAGAACACCTGGCGGGAAATCTCGTCGGTGTCGAATTGCGAAGCGTTCCAGGCGCGTCGCATGCAGGCTCGCTATCGTCCTGAAAAAGGC
>JBDTGB010000095.1:0-2246 GCA_039937635.1 Burkholderiaceae bacterium
GAACCGACACTGACGGCAAGTACAAGGGCACTATTGCCTACACGCGCGGCCTGATGATTTCCATGCTGCAGATTGAGGCGATTCGCACTGCTCAGGAAAAATTCGGCAAGGGCAAGCACATGACGCCCGAGCAAGTGCAGTGGGGCTTCGAGAACCTGAACATTACTCAGGATCGTTTGAATCAGCTTGGGTTCGGCGAGATCATGCGCCCGGTGAAAACCTCGTGCAAGAATCACATGGGCGATGACTGGGCTCGTATTGTTCAATGGGACGGCGCCAAGTTCAAGATTGTGTCGGACTGGTATCAGTCTGACAAATCGTTTGTTGATCCCCTGGTGAAACGCGAGGCGGCGAAATACGCCAAAGAGAAAAACATTACCCCGCGCACATGCGAAGGTTAATGTAATCGAACGGGCTGTCGCGGCGCGGCGGCTCGTACACACTGACTGCATGGGTTGCTTCTATGAACGCGAGTGTAAATGCCGAAACGCCCCAGATGCTTCTTAATGTCAACGGAATCGAGGTGATTTATAACCACGTGATTCTGGTGCTCAAGGGGGTGTCCTTATGCGTTCCACAGGGCAAGATTGTGGCCCTTTTGGGGGCGAATGGGGCTGGCAAGACAACTACGCTGCGCGCGGTTTCGAATTTGCTCAGGGCCGAGCGCGGCGACGTGACGAAAGGCAGTATCGAATACCGCGGAGAACGCATCGAACGGCTAACGCCCGCCGATTTGGTCAAGCGCGGCGTGGTACAGGTAATGGAGGGGCGTCATTGCTTCGCTCACCTGACAGTTGAAGAAAACCTTCTGACCGGAGCCTATACACGCAACTTGAACCGAGGCGATTCCCAGGCGGCGCTTGAGCGCGTGTATCAGTATTTCCCGCGATTAAAACACCGGCGCACCAGTCGGGCCGGTTATACGTCGGGAGGCGAACAGCAGATGACGGCGATTGGCCGCGCCCTAATGGCCAGTCCCACCATGATCCTGCTGGATGAACCTTCCATGGGACTGGCGCCGCAGAACGTGGAAGAAATTTTCAAAATTGTGCGCGACCTGAATGTGCGCGAAGGCGTCAGCTTTTTGCTGGCGGAACAAAATACCAATATCGCGCTGCGTTATGCCGATTATGGATACATTCTGGAAAGTGGTCGCGTCATGATGGACGGCCAGGCGAATGACCTGGCTGAAAATGAAGACGTTAAAGAATTCTATTTGGGTGTCTCCAGTGGCGAGCGGAAGAGCTTTCGCGACACCAAGTTTTATCGACGCCGCAAGCGGTGGCTTGCGTAACAGCGGGGGTGGCCATGACGACCTATTTTGAGTCTCGAGAGACGGCGCCGCCGCGCGAGCGCGAGCGCCAATTGCTGGCGCATTTACCGGATGCGCTGGCGCGCGCTTGCGAGCGTGCGCCAGCCATTGCGAGGCAGTTGCAAGGGATTGGTCCCTTTGCTGTACGCACGCGAGCCGATCTTGAACGGATTCCGGTGGTTCGAAAAAGCGAATTGCTGCAGGCTCAGCTTGCCGCGCGGCAAAGCCAGAAAGGGCGGCGGGATGATTCGGTCAGCCGTATCTTTGGCGGGTTCTCGGCCGTGGGTTGGGGCGAAGCCCTGCGCGTGTTTGCCTCGCCGGGGCCTATTTACGAGATCGAGAGCGCGCGGCCGGACTATTGGCGGTTTGCCCGCGCGTTGTACGCGGCGGGCTTTCGTTCGCGTGAACTGGTCCATAACTGTTTTTCCTACCACTTCACGCCGGCCGGTTCCATGATGGAAACAGCGGCACATGCGTTGGGGTGCACTGTTTTCCCAGGAGGCGTTGGGCAGACCGAGCAGCAAGTTCATGCGATTGCCGATTTGGCGCCGTCTTGCTATACGGGCACACCCAGTTTTTTGAAGATCATTCTGGAAAGGGCCGATAAGCTTGGCGTCGCGTTGCCGTCGTTGAAGAAGGCGTTATTTTCGGCCGAGGCGTTTCCGCCTTCTTTGTGCCAGTGGTTTCTGGACCGCGGTGTTTGCGGATATCAGGCTTATGGCAGCGCGGACCTGGGTATGGTTGCCTACGAGACCGAGGCGCGTGAAGGTCTGGTGGTCAACGAGGATCTTATTTTGGAAATTGTGCGGCCCGGCACGAATCAGGTGGCGGCCGATGGCGAGGTCGGCGAGGTAGTCGTTACAACGCTGAATCCCGATTACCCGCTGGTGCGTTTCGGCACGGGTGATTTGTCGGCCATTATGCCCGGCCTGTC